>NZ_JAKVUA010000015.1:0-82540 GCF_033978845.1 Tenacibaculum sp. 1B UA | reverse complement strand
CCTATCTGATGTTATTTATAATCAAGACGAAGCTAAATGGGTAAGCTTAGTTAAAAACAGAGAATTAGAGTTTTTAAAATCTGAAGCGTATAGTGATGTTAATGAGGAAAGTATTAAGGATAGAATTAGAGGTTTTAAACAGATTTTTGACTCTAGTTTTAAAAGAAAAGTTCCTTTAGATAAGTATGAAATGATTTTTGGTGGAAAAGGGAGAATTGTAGCTTTAAAAAGTATTGAAAGAACAGGTAGAGCTGCTTTTTCTTTTGGAGTTAACAAAATTAGAGACGGGAAATTAAAAAAAACTAGATCTTCTAGATATATCTACCTACACAAACCCAAAGGAAGCAACAAATTAGAAATTATAAGGTAATGCACAAAGCGTTTTTATATAGTGTTTATTTGTTTTGTATGTTGCTGGTGCTTACAGCTTGTGGGCAAACAAAAGAAATGAGACCGATAGACAAACTTTACAGCAACATACAACCTTTACAATACAAAAGTATGAATAGATATTTTATAGAAGCGAACCAAAGTGGTTGTTTTTATGAGTTGTATGTAAATGGTAGAATGGTATTTAAGCTTTTTAAACAAGTTGGTTTAATGGGGCATACCACCTGTATTAACGATGCGATTTTAAAAAGTGGAATGCAAGAAGTTACTGTAAAGCTATATTCTTTAGGTACAGTATAAGCTGAATAATTAAGAATTTATTTTATGCTCTTTCAGTTTATTATACAAAGTCTTTCTAGTGATATTTAAAAGCTTTGCAGCCTTTGTTTTGTTATTTTTAGCCTCATGTAAAGCTCTAATAATAAGTTTTTTTTCATTTTCCTTGGTAGAAAATTCATTAGGGATGCTGTATTGATCTTCAGTGTTTTTTAGTTCCTCAGGCAACACCTCTTTTTCTATAATTTCTGTCTGAGATAAAAGTGTAGCTCTTTTGATAACATTAGATAACTCTCGTAAGTTTCCTGGCCAGCTATATTGTTGAAATAAAGTGAGTACTTCATGAGAAAAGCCAGCGATTGATTTATTGAGTTGTTTGTTGGCTTTTTCTAAAAAGAAATCGGCATAAAGAATTAAATCGTCTTTTCTATCATTTAGATTAGGGACTTTAATAGAAAACTCATTTAAACGATGATATAAATCTTCTCTAAAATTACCTTTTTCAACAGCAGATAATAAATCTTCATTAGTGGCAGTAATTAAACGAATATCTACCATAATTTCCTTACTGCTTCCTACAGGTTTAATCTTTCTTTCTTGTAAAGCACGTAAAAGTTGTACCTGACTTTCGTAATTTAAATTTCCAACTTCATCTAAAAAAAGAGTACCTCCATTAGCTGCTTCAAAATGTCCTATTTTATCATTTATAGCTCCTGTAAATGATCCTTTTTGATGCCCGAAAAATTCACTTGAGGCAATCTCTTTAGGTATAGCTCCGCAATCCACGGCAATAAAAGGCTTGTCTTTACGTAAACTTTGGGTATGAATTGTGCTAGCAACAACTTCTTTACCTGTACCACTTTCGCCTGTAATAAGAACAGACATGTCAGTTGGAGCTACTAAATGGATATGCTCATAAAGGCTTTTAGAAGCCGCACTTATACCAGTAACAATATTAGAATTAGAAACCTTCTTGTCTTCTTTTTTAGGTTCAGTAATTTGTTCGGTTTTAACTTCTAGAGCATTACTAATTACTTCTAAAACTTCATCAGGATTAAAAGGTTTAGAAATATAATCAAAAGCACCTTGTTTCATCGCTTGAACTGCTGTTGAAACTTCAGCATAACTCGTCATTAAAACAACAGGGATGTTACTATTAGTGTTTTTACTTTGTTTTAATAAATCAATACCATTACCGTCAGGAAGACGTAAATCAGTAAAAATTAAATTGTATGAATTTTCCTTCAATAGGGTAGAGGCATTTTTAATGGTATAGCTAACCTCAACAACATATTTGTGTCGCTCTAAAAAATGTTTTAGCATATTAGAAAAAGTAACATCGTCTTCTACCAATAAAATATTTTTCATAAAAATGGCTGCTCTAAATTGTTTGTATAAAAATTCTCTGTAAAAATAAAAAGAGCGTTTTACATGAAAACGCTCTTTTGTCAATAAAATTGAGGAGGGAAATAAAAAAATTACTTTTTAGTATTGTTTACTTCTTTTTCTTCTAACAAGTTACCTTCTTTATCAGTATAAATAGTCTTACTGACTTTTTCTGCGCTAATTTCTAATTTGTACTGCTCTTTTTCGTTTACAAAAGCTTTGTTTACAGTAGCTTTTGGAAAGCTTTCTTTAATAGAATTTACTAATGCTGCAGGTAATTTATCTAAAGAAATTTCTTGAAACCCATCAGCTACAACTGTATGAATTGGAGTAATAGGAGAAATAGTATTGTTTACTGTTGCGTAAGTTGAAACACCTGCTAAGATTGCTACTGCTAAGATTAATTTTTTCATGATATTAAGTTTTTAAGTTATAATTATTTATTGTTGTAATACTACAAGGGAAATGTGTGTAAGTTATTTTACTTCTTTTGCATCTAACCAATTCCCTTCTTTGTCAGCAAAAAGAGTTTTACTCTCGTTTTCTAAAGTAATTTCTAATTTGTACTGCTCTTTTCCGTTTACAAAAGCTTTGCTTAATTTACCTTTAGGAAAACTCTCTTTAACAGATTTTGCTACCGCTGCAGGTAACTTATCTAAAGAAATTTCTTGAAAACCGTTCTCTACAACTGTATGAACTGGAGTAATAGGAGAAATAGTGTTGTTTGTTGTTGCGTAAGTTGAAGCTCCTGCTAAGATTGCCGCTGCTAAAATTAAATTTTTCATGATATTAAGTTTTTAAGTTATTTACATATTTGCTTGTTGTATTGAAATAAATATGCCATCAACTCTAATTAAAACACTGAAAGATGCAATTTGTTGATTGTTAGGTGATTGTTGTTTTGTAAAGGTTGAAAGGATAATATTTTTATGTGTAAAAAGTGTGTAATTAAAGGGTAAAAGTGTGTAAAAATTACACTATTTATCCAGAAGAGGAACAACAAATAAATCTGTTATCTTTGAAAAAAATCATCCCTAATGAAGTTATTAAAGAAATCTTTAAAAATTGTTCTACTACTTTTAGTGTTACTAAGTGTTGGAATTTGGCTATTTACAAAAACTCTGCATCCAACTTATGAAGGAGAGTTAGAACTTAACTCAATTTCAGATAAAGTTACGGTCTATTATGATGAGGTTGGAGTGCCGCATATCAATGCGCAAAATCAAAAAGATGCCTACATTGCTTTAGGGTATGTACATGCACAAGACCGATTGTGGCAAATGGAACTCATCAGAAGAATTGCTGCAGGAAGATTAGCAGAAGTTTTTGGTAAAGACTTAGTAAGAGTAGATAAGTTTTTTGCTGGATTAGGAATTGAAGAAGCTGCTGAAAAAACGATTCAGGAATTAGATAAAAATTCAGAAACGTATAAATTAACGGAAGCGTATTTAAATGGAGTTAATCAGTTCATAGAAGAAGGGGCAACCCCGTTAGAATTTTATTTGGTAGGGCTGGATAAAGAAAATTATACAATTAAAGATGTGTATAATGTTTTTGGTTATATGGCATTTAGTTTTGCGATTGCACATAAAACCGATCCGCTGTTAACTGAAGTAAAAGAAAAGTTAGGCGAGCCCTATGTAAATGAGTTGTTGAATTCTTTCGATAAAAATTTAACACTGAATAAGACAACGAATAAAGAAGCTATTAAAGCAGAAATGTCTGTTGCGGTTAATGAGATTATAGAACAATTACCAGTTGCACCTTTTATAGGAAGTAATTCTTGGGTAATTGCACCACCTAAAACTAAAAACGGTAAGGTAATTTTTGCTAATGACCCGCATATCACATTTTCTCAACCATCGGTTTGGTATCAAAACCATATAAAAACTCCTGATTTTGAAATTTACGGATTTAATCTGGCTTTGATGCCATTTCCGTTGTTAGGACACAATAAAGAGTATGCTTACGGACTAACAATGTTGGCAAATGATGATTTGAGTTTTTATGTAGAAGAAAATAATCCAGAAAATTCAATGGAGTACAAAACACCTAATGGATACCAGAAATATGAGTTATGGGACAAGCGTATAAAGGTTAAAGGGGGAAAAGATACCACATATCAAGTTAAAGTTAGTAAACATGGTCCGATTATGAACGGATTAATAGAGTATGTAACAGATGAAAGACCAATTGCAATGAATTGGATTTATACGCAACTGCCTAATCAATTGTTAGAAGCATCACATAAAATGTCGCATGCAAATTCGTTACAAGACTTTAAAACAGGAACTGCTAAAATACACGCACCAGGACTAAATGTAATGTATGGTGATGCCAAAGGAAATGTAGGTTGGTTTGCATCAGCTAAACTATATAGGTTAAGAGATAGCCTATCTTCTAAAATGTATTTAAACGGAGCTTCTGGTAAGGATGAGATTGTAGCGTATTTACCTTTTGAAGAAAATCCGCAAGCTGAAAATCCTAGTTGGAATTATGTGTATTCAGCAAATAATCAACCCGATTCCGTGAGAGGTAAATTATATCCGGGATATTATCAACCAGAAGACAGAGCGAAGCGAATTGTTCAGTTATTAGAACCTAAAAATGATTTTACAAAAGAGGATGTAGCTGAAATGATTTATGATGTTACTTCACCTGTTGTGCCAGAAATAGGAAGAGAGTTGTTAGCAAGTGTAGATAAGTCGTCATTATCTCCTTCAGCTAAAAAAGCATATTCGGTGTTAGAAAAGTGGAATGGAGAATATTTAAAAACCAACGTAGCTCCGACTATTTATAATCGATTTTTGTATGAATTCTTAACTGCTACTTATAAAGATGAGTTAGGAGATAGCTTTCAGTTGTTTATTGATACGCAATTACAAGATCAAGTATTAGCACAACAAGCTAAAAGAGAACAATCAGTTTGGTGGGACGATATTTCAACAACTAATAAAGTTGAAACCAGAAATGAAATAATTACCACAGCTTTTCAAAAATCCATCACATTTTTACAAAATCAATTAGGAGAAAATGTAGAAAATTGGACGTGGAATCGCGTGATTTCAGTGGAGTATGAACACGCTATTGGTAAAGCGGGAGGTTTGTTGCGTAAATTCTTTAATGTAGGTCCGTTTGAAACCATTGGAGGAAATGAAGTGATAAACAATCAGATTTTTAAGTTGGATAGTACAGGAATGTATAAGATTCACGGAGGGCCTTCAACACGTAGAGTAATTGATTTTTCTGATGTTGAGAATAGCATTGCGATTTTACCTACAGGACAATCAGGAAATGTGTTTAGTCCTTATTACAAAGACCAAGCACAAAAATATGTAGATGGTGAGTTTGTAAAAATGATTCTCAATGAAGCAGCTATAAAGAAGAGTAAAAATAAGTTGGTGTTTTTACAGAAGGAATAGTTTTTATTTACTTATAAAATTAATGTATGAAAGGAAAAGAAGGCTTAAAGAAAAAAACGATATCTGAAGAATTAGTAACATTAATTAATGTTAATGTTTTTTTTAAGGAGTTTACTTTCAGTAAAAATGAATTTTATCCCCAAAGAGGAGAGCAAAAAGAGTTAGCGGATAACATTATAATTATTGATGATTTACTTTTTGTTATACAAATAAAGGAAAGGAATTGTGATAATGCAACAACTAATAATGTTGATAATTGGTTTTTAAATAAAGTGAAAAAAAAAGCAAAAGATCAAATTAAAAATACAATTCGTTATTTTAATAAGTATGAAGAGATAATTGTTGAAAATGAAAAAAAGGAAAGAATAGATGTTTCAAAGGCTAATTTGAGTGCTGTTAATAAGTTGGTAGTTTATAAATGTGATGAAAAGCTGAATAAAGAAAATAGGGAGTGTAAATTCTTTGACAGTAATGAGGTTGGAGTTATTCATGTTTTAAATTATGAAGATTATTATTGGGTTTGCAAATATCTGACTACACCTATAGAGTTAGACAGGTATTTGAAGTTTAGGGAAAAGTTTTATAATTGTCATGGAACTAATGTTGTTGGTTTTCCAGAGCAATATTTTTTAAGTCATTTTATAACGACATTAGATGTCTCTAAAGTAGGTGATTATAGAGATAACTTGTCCAAACTGGATATAGGTAATAATGATATATTTAGCGTTGTGTCTAATTTTCAAAATATTATGGTGGATGAAGAACAAAAAAAATCTACTAAATATTATCTTTTATTAGCTGAATTAGCAAAACTTAGTAGAGTTGAAATAGAACAATTTGTTTTGAGGTATAAATCAGCGTTGGAGGATGTTAAAAAAGATAAGGAAGACAAAATGAACCTTCCTTATAGGTTTGTAGCTACAAATAGGGTAGGGTTTGTTTTTATACCAGTGAAAGAAGAGGGGGAGATGGATTATAATAATTTTCTTAATGTTAATGTAGAGTATTTTAAATATAAACATAGATTAGAAAAGTGCATAGGAGTGCTTTTTTATAAGGTTAATGATGACGTGGTTATAAATTGGACGTTTTTTAAAAGAGAATGGAAGTTTAATCAAACATTAAATGATTTAGTCAATTTAGAAACAGTTAATGAGATGAAAATAATTAAACCTAAAAGATATTATTAAACCTCTCTATAAACCTCCTCAAAAGGAATTCTAAAACGTTCTCCATAAACACCTTCGGGTTTACGGATTCCGCACGAAACAATCATATTAACTTCTGCACCAAAAGGTAGTTTCAACAAGCGTTTTACACGCCAAGTATCAGAACCTTCCATAGGGCAAGTGTCGTAACCTTCAGCTGCCATTGAGAGTATGAATGTTTGTGCAGCTAATCCACAGGTTTTATGTGCAACTATGCGCATATCACTATTGCGAACTTCACGATACATCGGTCGAAAAAGTCCAACAATAAGAACCATTAAATATTTAAGCCAACCAAAAATTCCTAAGAAATCAAAATACGTGAAAGGAATTAACTTTCCGTAGTAGTTACGCGCTACTTTTTCTCTACTTCGTTGCTCCGATTTCGGATTGTTTTTTCCAAACACTTTATCCATAAAAGCTAAGTTGGCTTTGGCACGTTTACGCCATAAATCTTTACGAACTACAAAAACAACCAATTGTTGCGCAGTTTTGGCAGCATTTTGATTAAAACATAAAGGAGCTATTTTTTCAATAGTTTCTTTTGCGGTAATATGATAAAACTCCCATAGTTGCATGTTACTACTGGTAGGAGCTAAACTTGCTTGTTTCAAACACTTTTTTACAACAGCAGTGTCAATTGGTTTTTCAGGGTCATAAACTCTTACTGAACGACGATAATTAACTGCTTCGGATACGGTTTTTTCACTCATTTGTGGGTGTCTTGATTCTTGTGTCTACTTATCTTTTATATAATAAATTACCCTAATTTCATCAAAGTTTTTAATTGTTGTAGTTTTCCTTTGTATGGAGCATATCGAGTAGGAACATCTAACCAAGTTCCGCGAGAAACCACTCCTTTATGATGAGAAAAAGTATCAAAAGTTTTTTTTCCGTGATAACTACCTATACCACTTTCTCCCACGCCACCAAAAGGTAACCTATGATTAGCAAAATGTACGGTAGTATCATTTACTGTACCTCCACCAAACGAAAAACGCTCAATCATTTTCTTAGCAAATGAATTTCTATTGGTGAAAACATATAAAGCCAGAGGTTTGTCGTATTTAGCTGTTATTTTTTCAATATCAGCTTCATTTTCATAAGAAATTAGCGGTAAGATAGGTCCAAAAATTTCACCTTTCATTGCTTCACTATCCAAACTAGGTTCGTTAATTAATGTTGGGGCAATGTAGCGATCGTTTCTATCAGTTTGTCCGCCAATTACACACTTTTCATTTTCAAGCATCAAAGCTAAACGATCAAAGTTTTTAGTGTTTACGATACGTGGGAAATCTGGAGAATTTTGAGGATTTTCTCCGTAGGCTCTAAAAATTTCTTCTTTAAACTGTTTTATAAATTGTTCCTTAACTGATTTGTGAATTAATAAATAATCGGGAGCTATACAAGTTTGACCACCATTAATGAACTTCCCCCAAACCAAGCGTTTTGCAGCTAATTTAATATTGGCAGTTTCGTCAACAATACATGGACTTTTTCCTCCCAATTCTAAGGTAACAGGAGTTAAATTATTAGCAGCGGCTTTGGCGACAATTTTACCAACAGGAACACTACCTGTAAAGAAAATATAATCCCAACGTTGCGCTAGTAATTCTGTAGAAATATCAACGCCACCTTCTACAACAGCTACATGATTTTTATCAAAAACAGTTTCGATGATTTCTGTGGTAATTTTACTCGTATGCGGTGTTAATTCTGAAGGCTTTAAAACAACCATATTTCCTGCTGCAATAGCACCTAGTAGAGGGGCAAATGCGAGTTGGTACGGGTAGTTCCAAGGAGCAATAATTAAAACTGTACCATAAGGCTCTTTATAAATTTTTGCAGAGGAAGGAAAGTTTAATAAAGATGGTAATACACGTTTAGGTTTGCTCCAGGAATGAATGTTCTTTATTACCATTTTTAATTCAGCTAAAACAATAGAAGTCTCAGTCATCACCGCTTCATATTCTGGTTTTTTAAAATCATCATGTAAAGCTTTGATAATATCTTGTTCTCTTGTAATAAGCTCTTTTTGTAGTCTTTTTAAAGCACTTTTTCTAAAGGAGATACCTTTGGTTTGTTGTGTTGCAAAATAGTTTTTTTGCGACTGAACCAATTCGGGAATATTCATAAGTTATATATCTTGTAATTTTTTATTCATTATTGAAAACCATAAAGGAGGCACCAAAGCTACGAGCATCATACCTGGATATCCTGTTGGCATTTGCGGACTTTCAGGTAGGGATTTTAAGAGTTGATAATGTTTACTTCCGTTATAGTGATGGTCGGAGTGACGGGATAAGTTAAACAGCATTAACATGCCAATTCTGTGATCAGAATTCCATGAATGAGTTCTTTTTACACGTTCATAACGACCTTTTTCGTTTTGTTTACGTAGTAGTCCGTAATGTTCTATATAGTTTACAGTTTCTAGTAATAAAATTCCAAAAATAGCTGCTACTGTAAAAGCAAGTAGAGCATTTAATCCAAAGAGAAAGAAAGTACCTGCTAATAACAGTATGTTGCAAATCGTATATATGAGCATTCTGTTTTGTAGATGAAGCCAATTTCTACCAGAATTTTGTAGGCGTCTGTTTTCTGTTTCCCAAGCTTGATAGTAGCTTTGAAAATGAGAACGGATCCAGAATAGATATACTATTTCATTTTTTCTTGCGGTTGCAGCATCTTTAGGTGTAGCTACATTAAAATGATGTCCGGCATTATGATAGGGTAAAAAGTGAGTATTTAAAGATGTTAATAATAAAATCTCACCTAAAAACTCATCAAAACGGTTGTTCCGATGACCTAATTCATGTCCTACATTAATGCCAATTACACCACATAGTAAGCCCATAGCAGAGATTCTTCCTATATATTCTATGGTGGTTAATTGTGCATCTTTCATCATCCATAAAAACCATCCTAAAAAAAGTAATTGAATAGGTATTGTTGTGTATAAGATATAAGTATAAATCTTATTTTCTTTTTCTTGCTCTTCCTGTTCTTTACTAAGGTTTTCTTTGTCTGGGTTAAAAAGCAGTTCAAGTAGAGGAACAAACCCAAAAAATACGACTAAAGGTAATAATGTTAACCAACCCATGCTTGTAAACGAAATGTATACGGTTATAGGGAATATTAAGATAGTTAAAAATTTAAGAGCTTTCATCTTATGTGAAATTTGTCTAAATATACAAATTACAAGCAAGCATCCCAAACTGGGTCAGAAGGAGTTGGGGCAGTGATTTTAATAAGCTCTTTACTAACTGGATGTGTAAATTCTATTTTTCGAGCATGTAAATGAATACTTCCATCTTTATTACTTCTTTTAGCGCCATACTTTAAATCACCTTTAATAATAGCACCAATGTTAGAAAGTTGTACACGAATTTGATGATGACGACCTGTTTCTAAGTCAACTTCAAGTAACGAATAGTTGTCTAATTTTTTTAGTGTTGTGTAATGTAAAATAGCTTTTTTACTGCCGTTAACTTCTTTGTTGTAGGCTGTAGACTTATTGTTCTTAGGGTTCTTTTTTAAATAATTTGTTAAAGTGTCAGCAGCTTTTTTAGGTTGTTGTTGCACTACTGCCCAATAAGTCTTTTTTATGGTTTTGTCGCGCAACATTTTATTTAAGCGCTCCAAAGCTTTTGAAGTTCGGGCATAGATAACAATACCCGAGGTAGGTCTGTCCAAACGATGAACAGTCCCTAAAAAAACATTTCCTGGTTTGTTGTGTTTTTTTTTGATGTACTCTTTAACTACGTCAGAAAGTGGTTTGTCACCAGTTTTGTCACCTTGCACAATATCACCTGCACGTTTGTTAACAACTATAATATGGTTGTCTTCATGTAAAACTTGTAAGTTTTCTTTAGTAGAGTGCATAATAGGTGTTACCTTAAGCTCAGAAAGATTATTTGAAGTTTTCTGCTACGTCCTCGTTTACTTGATCAATAAAGTTTAAAAACTCATCACGTCCCATTCCTGTAGATGAAGAAGTAACGAAGCTCATTGGTAATTCCTCCCAATAATTTAATAGCTTTTTTTTGTAAGTAGTAATTTGTTTGTTTAACTTAGAGCTACCGAGTTTATCAGCTTTTGTGAAAACAATACAAAAAGGAATGTGATTTTCTCCTAAAAACTGCATAAACTCTAAATCTATTTTCTGTGGATCGTGGCGGGAGTCAATTAAAACAAAGGTGCAAACAAGTTGCTCACGTTCTTTAAAGTAATTCTCAATAAAATATTGAAAGATAGTGCGTTTCTTTTTTGAAACCTGAGCATAACCATATCCTGGTAAATCTACTAAAAACCATTCACCGTTAATTTTAAAGTGATTGATAAGCTGTGTTTTTCCTGGTTTTCCAGAGATTTTAGCTAAATCTTTACGCTCCATTAACATGTTGATTAAAGATGATTTACCAACATTTGAACGCCCAATAAAAGCATATTCAGGTATTCTGTCTTTAGGAGCTTTGGTAACATTGCTGTTACTCATTACAAATTCAGCAGATTTTATTTTCATACTATACTTAAGCTAGTTTAGCTGTTATATTTCTCGTTTGGAAAGCCAGTTTTCTAAAATTTCGTTAAACTCTTCTGGAGTTTCCATCATAGCTGCATGTCCACATTTGTCAATCCAGAATAAATCAGCGTCAGGTAAGAGCTTTTTGAAGTCTTCAGCAACTTCTGGTGGAGTAACACTATCTTGTTTTCCCCAAATTAGACAGGTAGGTTGTTCCATGTTGGGTAAATCTTTGGCCATGTTATGACGAATAGCACTTTTAGCAATGGCTAAAGTTCTAATCAAAGTATTTCTATCGTTAATAACATCATATACTTGATCAACAAGTTCGTCTGTAGCTATAGCTTTATCATAAAAAACATCTTGTGCTTTTTTTCTAACAAACTCCTTATCTCCTCTTTTAGGATAACTGTCTCCCATGGAATTTTCGTACAGTCCTGAACTACCTGTTAAAACTAATGCTTTAACATCTTCAGAATAATGTTTTGTATAATATAAAGCAATGTGTCCGCCTAAAGAATTTCCTAATAAAGTAACATTTTTAAGTCCTTTGTATTCTATGAAATCATGTAAAAATTTGGCTAAATTTTTCACGTTAGTTTTAAGGAGAGGTAAGGTGTATAAGGGCAATTCTGGTATAAAAACTTGATATCCTTTTTTTGAAAGATGATTAAAAGTGGAACCAAAATTACTAAGAGCTCCCATTAATCCGTGAAGGATGATAATTGGGCTTCCTTCTCCTGCTTCAGCATATGTAAATTTGTCTTCTTTCTTTAAAAATTCAGTCATATATGTTTCTGATTTGACTTTACCACAAATGTAGTTCTTTTTTATCACTTTTTCATTTTTATTATTTCGTGTATAAGGGTAGTGTTGAAGTGTTTTAGTATCAGTTTTTTAGCTCGAAAAACAAAACTTATTAACAAAGTGGTAAAAAGTGGTAAAAAGTGGTAAATATTTTTTATTTTTGATGCAAACTATAGTTTCTTTACGTGGTAAATTTAATTGGAACATATGAGTGTAAGGTAGATGCTAAAGGAAGGTTGATGATGGCATCAGCGTTCAAGAAGCAGTTGTCTTCTGTGTTGCAAGAGGGTTTTGTGATTAAACGGTCTGTTTTTCAGTCTTGTTTGGAGTTGTATCCGATGCAAGAATGGAATTTGATGATGGCAAAAATCAATAAACTAAATCGATTCGTAAAGAAAAATAATGATTTTATCAGAAGGTTTACAGCTGGTGTAAAAGTAGTAGATGTGGATGCTTCTGGAAGGATATTGGTTCCGAAAGATTTATGTCAGTTTGCAGGGATTGAAAAGCAAGTAGTGCTTTCTTCTGCAGTGAATATTATTGAGATTTGGGATAAGGATAAGTACGAAAAAGTAATTGATGATGCTGTTGTTGATTTTGCTGATTTAGCAGAGGAAGTGATGGGTAATACGGAAGCAGATGAGTTATCATAATCCAGTTTTGTTGAAGGAAAGCGTAGATGCGCTAAATATAAAAGAAGATGGTGTGTATGTGGATGTGACCTTTGGAGGAGGAGGGCACTCTCGAGAAATATTAAGTCGTTTAGGAGAAAAAGGAAAATTGTTTGCTTTTGATCAAGATCCGGACGCACAGCAAAATAAAATTGACGATTCACGCTTTGTGTTGATTGGTGAGAATTTTCGATTTATATCTAGGTTTTTGCGTTTTTATGGTGTAAAGAAGGTTGATGGTGTGTTGGCTGATTTAGGAGTGTCGTCACATCAGTTTGATGAAGCAGAAAGAGGGTTTTCAACTCGTTTTGATGCAGATTTAGATATGAGAATGGATCAAAAGTCTAATCTCTCAGGAAAAAAAATTATCAATACATATAGTGAAGAAAATTTGGCGGATGTGTTGTTTTTATATGGGGAGTTGCGAAATGCGCGAACCTTGGCGAAAACTATTGTTGAAGCAAGGGTTGATAGAGAGATTAAAACAAGTTTTGAGTTAAAAGAAGTGTTACATAGGTTTCTTCCGAAAGCAAAGGAACATAAAATATTAGCACAAATTTTTCAAGCAATACGTATTGAGGTAAATCAAGAGTTGGAAGTATTGAAAGAGTTTTTAGAGCAAATGCCAGATTTATTAAATGAAGAAGGAAGACTAAGTGTGATTTCATATCATTCGTTAGAAGATAGGTTGGTGAAACGATTTATAAGAACAGGGTTGTTTAGTGGAGAGCCAGAAAAGGATTTTTATGGTAATACTAGCGAGCCGCTTAAAAAAGTTGGTAAAATGATTATACCAACAAAAGCAGAGATAAAAGAAAATAACAGGGCACGAAGTGCGAAATTAAGGATAGCAACATTGAAATAATGTCTAAAGTAAGAAATAGTATATATGATCTTTTAAGAGGAAGTTTTCTTACGGATGAAAGTTCGTTTAAAAATTGGCGGATTCTGATTTTTGTGGTGCTGCTGTTGTTGGTAATGATTTATAGTTCGCATAGTGCAGATGCAAAAGTGGTGGAAATAGCAGCACTGAATAAGAAAAAAAGAGAGTTGCGGGCTGAAGATGTAGATACGAGTACTCAACTAATGCGAATGAAGTTAGAAAGTAGTATTCGAGATAAAGTAAAGAGTAAAGGGTTGTACCCTGCAAAAAAACCGCCTCAAAAAATAAAAGTAACATATAATAAAGAGTAATACAAAATGGTAATAAAAAAAGGCATATTAAACAAACTCTACGTGATAGTTGTTTTAATGACGCTTTTCTTTGTAGTTATCATTTTTAGACTTTTTAAACTTCAATATGTAGAAGGGGATAAGTATAGAAAGCTTTCTGAAGAAAAAACAGTTAAAAACGATACTATTTTTGCGAATAGAGGAAATGTATATGCGGCAGATGGAAATTTACTAGCAACTTCTATGTCAAAATTTACCATTCGTATGGATGTGGTGTCGGTAGATTCTGAAGTTTTTGAAAAGAATATCCGAGCACTTTCTGAATCACTTTCTGGGTTGTTAGGGAAACCAGCAAGCTATTATCAAAAGAAATTACGTAATGCAAAAAAGCGTAGAAACCGTTATTTGTTAATAGCTCGTAATGTAGGGTATAATGATTATGTGAGGATGAAAAGCTTCCCGATTTTTAACCGAGGAGTATATCGAGGAGGTTTTATAGCGGAACAAAAAACAGTTCGTGTACATCCTATTGGTAAAATAGCAGAACGTACTATTGGGTATGATGACTATAGGGGAGGGGCAGGAATTGAAGGTGCTTTTGCAGATTATATGCAAGGAGAAAATGGTTGGCGCTTAAAGCAAAAAATAGCCAAAGGGCAATGGAAACCTATTAATGATGTAAATGAGAAAGAACCAATAGATGGAAGTGATGTAATTACTACAATAGATGTAAATGTTCAAGATATTACGCATCATGCTCTGTTAAGACAGATGGAGTATTTTGAAGCAGATCATGGTTGTGCTGTAGTGATGGAAGTAGAAACAGGAGAGATTAAAGCAATCTCTAATTTAGGGAGGACTTCTAAAGGAAGGTATTACGAAAAAAGAAATTATGCAGTTTGGGAGAGTCACGAACCAGGATCAACCTTTAAGTTAGCTAGTTTAATGGTGGCTTTAGAAGACAAAGTTGTAGATACTTCAACAGTGGTAGATTGTGAAAAAGGTAGAATTTATATTAATAACCGTAAAGTAGAAGACAGTAAAAGAGGAGGGCACGGAAAAATATCATTAGGAAGAGTATTTGAGGTTTCTTCAAATGTTGGAATTGTAAAAACAATCCAAAAATACTACGATAAGAACCCAAAAAAATTCACGGATAGAATCAAATCTTTTGGATTAGATCAATTAACAGGTGTTAAAATAAAAGGAGAAGGGAAGCCTTATATACCAGAGCCAACAGAGAAAAGTTGGAGTCCGATTTCGCTAGAATGGATGGCTTGGGGGTATGGGATTCATCTTACGCCATTACAAACATTGGCGTTTTATAACGCAGTTGCAAATGACGGTAAATTGGTGAAGCCATACTTTGTTAAAGAGTTAAGAGTTGGAGGTAAGGTAGAAGAAAGCTTTGGAACGGAAGTGTTAAAAGAAAAAATAGCATCACAAGAAACTATAAATAAAGTTCGAAAAGTGATGGAGAATACTATAAAATACGGAACAGGTAAGAGGATATATTCACCAAACTTTTCTATGGCAGGAAAAACTGGAACAGCAAAAAAATATATTCCAAGAACTAAGAATGCTAAAGGAGAGTACGAAGGAGGGTATTACTCAAATCAAAAATATGTAGCTTCTTTTGCAGGGTTTTTTCCCGCAGATGAACCAAAATACTCTTGCATTGTAGTAGTTCATAGTCCAAAAAAAGAAAAAGGATATTATGGTGCAATAGTGGCGGCACCTATATTTAAAGAGATAGCTCAAAAGATTTACACATCAACAGCAATTAATAACCAATTTGTATCTGATGAGATTTCAGAAGAAGCTCTTGGTAAAGAGTATCAAGAATACTATCAAAAATTAAGAAAATATAAAACAATCATGCCGAAAGTAATAGGTATGAGTGGAATGGACGCAGTTGCACTGCTAGAGAACATGGGGCTAAAAGTTAAATTCTCAGGAGTAGGAAAGGTAACGGAACAATCTGTAGATAGAGGACTGAAAGTCTCAAAAGGTGCAACGATATATTTAAAACTATCATAGTTGAAAAGATTAAAAGACATATTATATAAGGTAGCTGTAAAAGAAGTTTACGGAAATATAGATATTACTATAGGAACAATTCATTTTGATAGCAGAAAGGTTGGGAGTGGAGATGTTTTTGTAGCTCAAAAAGGCGTAACGGTAGACGGACATCAGTTTATAGAGAAAGCAGTATCGTTAGGTGCTGAAGTTATTGTTTGTGAAGAAATGCCGAACGATAGAAGTGAAGAAGTAACTTATATTATAGTAGAAGATTCAAATGCTGCTTTAGCAATAATGGCAGCAAATTATTATAACAGCCCGTCAAAGAGCTTGCGATTAGTAGGAGTAACAGGGACAAATGGTAAAACTACTATTGCAAGTTTGTTGTATCAACTGTTTAAAAAAGCAGGATATAAAGTAGGGCTGTTGTCAACCGTGAAAGTGATGGTTGATGAAGAAGAATTTAAAGCGACACATACAACGCCAAATTCAGTAGCGATAAATCAATATCTATCAAAAATGGTTGAAACCGGAGTTGACTATTGTTTTATGGAAGTAAGTTCTCATGGAATTCATCAAAAACGTACGGAAGGGTTAGAGTTTTCAGGAGGAGTATTTACAAACTTATCACATGATCATTTAGATTATCACGAAACATTTGCAGAATATCGTGATGTAAAAAAATCGTTTTTTGATTCGTTACCAAAAACAGCATTTGCTTTAGTAAATATTGATGATAAGAACGGGCAAATAATGTTACAAAACACAAAGGCGAATAAACAAACTTATGCGCTTAAAACAATCGGAGATTTTAAAGCAAAAGTGTTAGAAAAACGTCTTTCAGGAACCTTGTTAACAATCAATGGAGTAGAAGTTTGGACAAAGCTAATAGGGGAATTTAATGCGTACAACTTGTTAGCTATTTATGGAGTAGCAGAGTTGTTGGGACTAGAGAAAATAGAAATTTTACGTATTGTAAGTGAGTTGGAAAGTGTGAGTGGAAGATTTCAATATACAGTTTCTGATGAGGGAGTTACAGCAATAGTAGATTATGCACATACACCAGACGCACTAAAAAATGTATTACAAACTATTAATGATATCCGAACAGGAAATGAAACTGTTATTACAGTTGTAGGTTGTGGTGGAGATAGAGATACAACAAAGCGCCCAAAAATGGCATTAATTGCTTCTCAGTTGAGCGACCAAGCTATTTTTACTTCAGATAATCCTAGAACAGAAGATCCTCAATCGATAATTGATGAAATGGAAACTGGAGTTGCGGCAGAAAATTATAAAAAAACACTATCAATTGTAGACCGAAGACAGGCTATAAAAACAGCTTGTAAACTAGTAACTTCAGGAGATATTGTACTTATTGCAGGAAAAGGACATGAAACTTACCAAGAAATAAATGGTGTTAGGCATCATTTTGATGATTTAGAAGAAGTAACCAACTATTTTAATCAACTAAAAAAACACTAACGAATGCTGTATTATTTATTTCAATATTTAGAAAGTGAATTTAGCTTAACAGGAGCAAGTGTGTTTCAATTCATCACATTTCGATCTGCAATGGCATTCATATTATCTCTGTTGATTTCAACCATTTTTGGTAAAAAAATAATTAACTATTTAAGAAGGCAACAAGTAGGTGAAACAGTAAGAGATTTAGGTTTAGATGGTCAAGTACAAAAAGCAGGAACACCAACTATGGGAGGTGTAATTATAATCCTTGCAACATTAATTCCTGTGTTATTTTTAGCAAAGCTAGAAAATATATATATCGTTATTTTATTAATTACGACTGTTTGGATGGGGCTTATTGGTTTTGCGGATGATTACATAAAAGTGTTTAAAAAAGATAAGGCTGGGTTAAAAGGAAAGTTCAAAGTTTTAGGACAAGTAGGATTAGGTATAATCGTAGGTTCAATGCTGTATTTTCATCAAGATGTAACCATAAAAGAACAATTGCCAACTTCAGAACAAGTTGTGCAAGTAGATGGTAAAAAGAAGGTGTTTGGAGAAGCGCATAAATCGACAAAAACAACAGTTCCTTTTTTAAAGAATAACGAGTTAGATTATGCAAAGGCATTAAGCTTCTTAGGAGATGGATATGAAAAATATGGATGGATAATCTTCATTTTTGTTACCGTTTTTATCGTTACAGGAGTTTCAAATGGTGCAAATTTAACTGATGGTATTGATGGATTAGCGGCAGGTTCATCAGCAATTATGGTGATAACACTGGCAATTTTTGCTTGGGTATCTGGTAACATCATTTTTGCAGACTACTTAGATGTAATGTACATCCCAAAGTCAGGAGAAATGACGGTGTTTATTTTGGCTTTTGCAGGAGCTTTAATCGGTTTTCTATGGTATAACACCTATCCAGCACAAGTATTTATGGGAGATACCGGGAGTTTAACTATTGGAGGTATCATAGCAGTAATAGCAATTGCTATAAGAAAAGAATTGTTACTACCAGTTTTAGCTGGAATATTTGTAGTCGAGAATTTATCAGTAATACTACAAGTTTCATGGTTTAAGTACACAAAGAAGAGGTTTGGAGAAGGAAGACGAATATTTAAAATGTCACCTCTACACCACCATTATCAAAAACTAAACTATCACGAAAGTAAAATTGTAGTACGCTTTTGGATTGTAGGAATTTTATTAGCGGTATTTACCATAGTAACATTGAAGTTAAGATAAAAGCCCACCCTAACCCTCCCAAAGGGAGGGAGTGAAAAATAAAGACAAAGAGATTAAAAGAGAACAGAAAGTGAGTAAGCAAGAAAAAAGAAGTGATGAGGTTGTTTCCCCTTTGGGAACTAAGGAGCTTTTGGTTGTTCTTGGTGGGGGAGAAAGTGGTGTAGGAACAGCACTTTTAGGAAAACAAAAAGAATATGAAGTTTTTGTTTCAGATAAAGGAAGTATAGCAGAGCGATATAAAAAAGTTCTTTTACATAATTCAATCGATTTTGAAGAAAATCAGCATACAGAAGATAAAATTCTAAATGCTGACGTGGTGATGAAGAGTCCTGGAATTCCAGAAAAAGTAGCATTGGTGCAAAAGTTGATTTCAAAAGGAATTAAAGTAATTTCAGAAATAGAATTTGCTTCAGAATTTACTAATGCAACTATTGTAGGTGTTACAGGTTCAAACGGAAAAACAACCACAACCATGTTACTACATTATGTATTAAAAAAAGCAGGCTTAAATGTAGGAGTTGGAGGAAATATAGGAGATAGTTTCGCTGAACAAGTGGTTGATGATAAGTATGACGAATATGTGTTGGAATTAAGTAGTTTTCAGTTAGATGGAATCGGAAAATTTAAACCACATATCGCAATAATTACGAATATAACACCAGATCATTTAGATCGATATGAATATGAATTTGATAACTATATAAACTCAAAATTCAGAATTACAAAAAATCAAACAAAAGATGATTTTTTAATATACGACGCCGATGACGAAGCAATTCAAAATTGGTTAAAAAATAATAAAACAGAAGCAACGCTAGTGCCATTTTCAGTAGAGAAAGAATTGGAATACGGGGCTTTTTTAAGACAAGACACGATAATAATGAAATTTAATACAGAAGAAAAATTAATGAAGGTTTCTGAACTAACATTACAAGGAAAGCACAACACAAAAAACGCAATGGCTACATCAATGGCTGCAAGGTTGTTAAAAGTAAGAAAAGAAACAATTGCAGAAAGCCTATCTGATTTTGAAGGTGTAGAACACCGTTTAGAAAAAGTGCAAAAAGTAAATGGAATTGAATTCATTAACGATAGTAAGGCTACCAATGTCAACGCAGCTTTTTACGCATTAGAGTGTATGGATAATCCAACAGTTTGGATTGTAGGAGGAGTTGATAAAGGAAATGATTATACTGATTTATTGCCTCTAGTGAGAGAAAAAGTAAAAGCAATAGTTTGTTTAGGATTAGATAATCAAAAAATCATAGACACTTTTGCAAATGTAGTAGATGTTATGGTAGAAACAGCTGGAGCAGAAGAAGCAGTAAAAGTAGCTTATAAAGTAGCGCAAAGAGGAGATACGGTGTTGTTGTCGCCAGCATGTGCTAGTTTCGATTTATTTGAAAGCTATGAAGATAGAGGAAGAAAATTTAAAGAAGCTGTAAGAAATATATAAAGTATAATTAAGATTGATGAAAAACATCTTTCGACATATAAAAGGAGATCGAGCCATTTGGGCTATAGTTGCAGTATTGGCGATATTTTCGTTTATGCCAATATACAGTGCGAGTACCAATTTGGTGTATGTAGTTGGTAACGGTTCTACCTTAGGGCATTTGGTAAAGCACATTGTATTATTAATTACAGGGTTTGCAGTAATTTATGGAGTGCATAAAATTCCATATAGGTACTTCAGTGGAGGTTCCGTTTTAATGCTGCCTGTTGTTGTTTTGCTGTTGGTTTTTACCTTAGCGCAAGGAACTACCATTGGAGGGGCAAATGCGAGTAGATGGATTCGTATTCCATTTGTAGGTATTGGGTTTCAAACCTCTACACTAGCAGGCTTAGTGTTAATGGTATATGTTGCACGATACTTAGCAAAAAATAAAGAAAAAGTAATTTCTTTTAAAGAAAGTCTATTGCAGTTGTGGCTTCCGGTAGGTTTAGTACTGGTGTTAATTTTACCAGCAAACTTCTCAACGACAGCTATGGTGTTCTTTATGATTTTAATGGTTTCTTTTATAGGGGGATACCCGTTGAAATATATAGGCTATATATTAGGAATAGGACTTTTTGCTTTCCTTTTTTTTATTTTAGTAGCGAAAGCATTTCCAGATGCAATGCCCAACCGTGTAAACACTTGGAAAAGTAGAATTGAAAGCTTTTCCCAATCAGACGGAGAAGAAGATTACCAAGTGGAAAAGGCCAAAATAGCTATTGCTACAGGAGGAGTAATAGGTAAAGGACCAGGTAAAAGTGTACAGAAAAACTTTTTACCACAATCTTCATCCGATTTTATCTATGCAATTATTGTTGAAGAATACGGTTTTGCAGGAGCGATAGTGGTAATATTTATTTATTTCTTATTGCTTTTCAGAATTTTAATAACCGCCAAAAAAGCTACCACCATATTTGCAACTTTATTAGTCGTGGGGGTGGGAATTCCCATTGTTTTTCAAGCAATGATAAACATGGCAGTAGCAGTGAATATTTTACCAGTAACAGGACAAACACTTCCGCTAATTAGTAGTGGAGGTACCTCTATTTGGATGACATGTTTCGCATTAGGAATGATTTTAAGTGTAAGCGCTTCTAAAAACGAAACTGAAGAAACAATTTTAGATGATAACCCTTTAGATATTTTACATGAAACGCTGGACTAAAAATACAGATATACGGGTTGGAATTATTATGAGTGTTACATACAACACTGTTAACATAAAAAAGACTGTATGAAACAATCGATTAATATCATAATAAGCGGTGGAGGTACAGGAGGTCATATTTATCCTGCAATAGCAATTGCTAACGAAATAAAAGTTCGTTACCCGGAAGCTAACATTTTGTTCGTTGGAGCAAAAGATAAAATGGAAATGGAAAAAGTTCCACAAGCAGGATATGAAATCAAAGGATTGTGGATTTCAGGAATCCAAAGAAAACTAACTTTAAAGAACTTACTATTTCCATTTAAATTGTTAAGTAGTTTATGGAAAGCATATCTAATTATACGAAAATTTAAACCAGATGTTGCTGTTGGAACAGGAGGTTTTGCAAGCGGACCAACATTAATGGTTGCTAATAAGAAAGGAATACCAACCTTAATACAAGAGCAAAATTCATATCCTGGAATAACCAATAGATTATTGGGGAAAAAAGCACAGAAAATATGTGTTGCATACGATAATTTAGAGCGTTTTTTCTCTGAAGATAAAATAGAAAAAACAGGGAACCCTGTTCGTCAAGACTTGTTATTTATCCATACAAAAATAGAAGAAGGCAAAGAGTTTTTTGAGTTAGATACGTCTAAAAAAACAATTTTAATATTAGGAGGAAGTCTTGGAGCTCGTAAGATAAATCAATTGGTAGAAGAAAATTTAAACTTCTTTAAAAAGCAAGGAGTTCAATTAATATGGCAATGTGGTAAGTTGTATTTTGAAGATTATAAAAAATATGATGAATTAGAGAATGTACAAGTGCATCAGTTTTTAAATAGAATGGATTTAGCCTATGCTGCTTCAGATTTTATTGTATCAAGAGCAGGAGCAAGTTCAGTATCAGAATTATGTATAGTAGGTAAACCAACTATTTTTATTCCTTCACCAAACGTTGCCGAAGACCATCAAACAAAAAATGCAAAATCTATTGCAGATAAACACGGAGCATTAGTAGTTAAAGAGAATGAACTAGATACCTTTCCTGTTGTGTTAGAAACCTTGTTGAAAGACAAAGGAAAACAAGAAAGTTTAAGTGAAAATATTAATGAGTTAGCGTTGCCAAATGCAACAAATCATATCGTTAACGAAATAGAAAAATTAATCAATTAGTGAATTTAAAAACGATACATAACGTTTATTTTATAGGTATTGGCGGAATAGGAATGAGCGCCATAGCACGATATTTTTCTGTGAATGGAAAAGTAGTTGCAGGGTATGATAAAACACCAACACCTATCACTAAAAGTTTAGAAGAAATAAGAGTAGAAGTCCATTTTGAAGACGCTGTAAAGAATATTCCTATTTCATTTTTAAATAAAGAAAAAACATTGGTGGTATATACACCAGCAGTTCCTAAAAATCATCAAGAATTAAATTATTTTATAGATAACGGATACACAGTTTTAAAAAGAGCAGAATTGTTGGGAGAAATAACCAAGAGTACTTTTTGTTTAGCAGTGGCAGGAACTCACGGAAAAACAACAACATCTTCTATTTTAGGGCACATTATGCAGCCTGAAAAAGCTACGTCATTTTTAGGAGGCATTGCAGAAAATTATAATTCTAATTTAATTTTAGGAGAAGATAAAGTTTCGGTAGTTGAAGCAGATGAGTTTGACCGTTCGTTTTTAAAGCTATCACCCAATATAGCTTGTGTAACCTCTATGGATGCTGATCATCTAGATATCTATGGAGAAAACGAATTTTTACAACAATCATTTAGAGATTTTGCAAGTAAAGTTTCTGATACTTTGATCGTAGCAAAAGGATTGCCCTTAAAAGGTTTAACATACGCAGTTAATGAAGAAGCAGATTACAAAGCTTATAATGTAAAAATAGAAGAAGGTAAATATGTTTTTGATGTAAAAACACCAACATCAGAAATTAAAAATGTAGCATTTCATTTACCAGGAAATCATAACATGATGAATGCTTTAGCAGCATTAGCTATTGCGGATGTTTATGGAGTGTCTTTAGAGAAAGTTAAAAAGCAATTAAGCAGTTTTAAAGGGGTACAACGCAGGTTTTCTTATAGGTTAAAAACAGAAGATATTGTGTTGATTGATGATTATGCACACCACCCAACTGAAATAAAAGCAGTAGCGCAATCTGTTAGAGAGATGTACCCCAAAGAAAAGGTATTAGCTGTATTTCAACCACACTTGTTTAGTAGAACAAGAGATTTTGCAGATGATTTTGCTAAAGCATTATCGTTGTTTGATGAAGTATTTTTATTAGATATTTATCCAGCGAGAGAGTTACCAATAAAAGGAGTTACCTCTAGTTGGTTGTTAGAGAAAATTACCATTGATGATAAAAAGCTAATATCAAAGGAAAAATTAAGTGACGAAATCATAAAATCTGAGTCAAAAATTGTAACAATGTTAGGTGCAGGAGATATTGGCTTATTGGTTGATGAAGTAAAAGATAAATTAAAAGAAAAACACAAAAAATAGAATGAAAAAATTAGCAACATATCTGTCTTTTTTCTTGCTGTTGATGTTTTTGGTGTTTTTGTATGGTTTTACAACCAATAGAAATGGATTGAAAAAGGTGAAAAATACGGTGGTAGAATTTGCTGCTGGAGATAATAACTTTTTGACACACAGTATGGTTGATAAATTGTTAATACAAAATAATGAATTTGTTAAAAACCAACCAAAAAGATTGGTAGATTTACACTTTCTAGAGGCTAATGTTTCGGCGAATCCGTATGTTGAAAAAACAGCTGTGTTTTTAACTGTAGATGGGGTGTTAAAAACTACGATAAAACAACGAACACCGATAGCTCGAATTGTTGATAAAGATACATCTTTTTATGTTGATAAGTATGGAGTTGAAATTCCGTTATCAACAAATTTTTCAGCAAGAGTACCATTAGTTTTAGGAGTAAGGGGGGCAAAAGAAATCAAAGAATTAACGACGTTAATAAAGAACATAAATAGTAATAGTTTTTTTGCTAAAGAAATTATTGCTATTCAAAAAGACGCCCAAAACGAATATACATTTACAGTTCGTAGTGGTGATTATAAGATAATTTTTGGAGAGTTAACAGATGCCTCAATAAAGTTTAAAAAGCTAACAGCATTTTATAACAAAGCATTTACAGACAAAACCATTAATAACTATAAAGCGATAAATGTAAAATACCACAACCAAGTTGTGTGCACAAAACAAAATCAAGATGGAAAACAATAAAATAGCAGTTGGTTTAGATATTGGTACAACCAAGATTGTTGCCATGATTGGTCGTAGAAACGAATACGGTAAGCTTGAAGTTTTAGGTATTGGTAAAGCGAAAAGTTTAGGTGTAAAGCGAGGAGTAGTTAATAACATTACGCAAACTATTCAGTCTATTCAGCAGGCAGCTGAAGAAGCAGAAAGTATTTCAGGGCATAAAATAGAAAATGTTGTAGTAGGTATTGCTGGTCAACATATACGTAGTCTACACCATAGTGACTACATAACAAGAGAAAAATCAGAAGAGGTAATTGATGCTAACGATATAGAAAATTTAGTTAGCCAAGTACACAAATTGGTAATGTTACCGGGTGAAGAAATTATTCATGTATTACCACAAGAGTTTAAAGTAGATAGTCAGCCAGATATAAAAGAACCTATAGGGATGTATGGAGGAAGATTAGAAGCTAACTTTCATGTAGTAGTAGGTCAAGTTTCTTCTATCCGAAATGTAGGCAGATGTATTAAGAGTGCAGGGTTAAATTTATCAGACATTACTCTTGAGCCTTTAGCGTCAGCATCAGCAGTATTAAGTCAAGAAGAAAAAGAAGCAGGTGTAGCTTTGATTGATATAGGTGGCGGAACTACAGATTTAGCAATATTTAAAGACGGAATTATTCGTCATACAGCAGTCATCCCTTTTGGAGGCAATGTAATTACTGAAGATATCAAAGAAGGTTGTTCAATAATTGAAAAACAAGCTGAATTATTAAAAATTAAGTTTGGTTCTGCGTGGCCTGGAGAAAATAAAGAAACAGAAATTGTTTCAATTCCTGGGTTAAGAGGAAGAGAACCTAAAGAAATTACGCTAAAAAATTTATCAAAAATAATTCATGCTAGAGTTCAAGAAATTATTGAACATGTGTACTTAGAAATTAAGAACTATGGGCATGAAACTCAAAAAGGAAAACTAATTGCAGGTATTGTATTAACAGGAGGTGGAGCTCAATTAAAACATTTACGCCAGTTAGTAGAATATATTACTGGAATGGACGTTCGTATTGGGTATCCAAATGAACACTTAGCGGGAGATTCAGATGAAGGATTATCAAGTCCAGCATTTGCAACTGCTGTAGGGTTGTTAATGGAAGGTTTACAAAAGGAAACTGAAGAAAAAGTAGTTGTAAAAGAAGTGCCAGAAGCGTTAGTAGAAGAAGCTATTGAGGAAGAAAACGAGATTGTAGAAGAAGTTCGAGAAGAGAAGGAACACAAAACGAAAAAATCTAAATCATTTTTTGACAAGTTTACTGAACGATTCAAAGAATTTTTAGATAACGCAGAGTAATTAGTATATATAAGAAAACTCCTGATTAATCCCCTAAAAAGGAGTGTAAAATTGAATAAGAATTAATAAAAAAGAAAAGTTATTATGAGCGCAGAATTTGATAACATTTCATTCGACATGCCAAAAACACAATCGAATGCCATTAAAGTAATCGGTGTTGGTGGGGGAGGAAGCAACGCAGTAAACCACATGTATAGTAAACAAATTCACGGAGTAGATTTCGTAATTTGTAATACAGACGCACAAGCATTAGAAAACAGCCCAATACCTAATAAAGTTCAGTTAGGAGCACATTTAACTTCAGGGTTAGGTGCAGGCGCAAATCCAGAAGTTGGAGCACAAGCAGCGGCTGAAAGTATACAAGAAATTCAACAAATGTTGAGTACACATACCAAAATGGTTTTTATTACCGCAGGTATGGGGGGAGGTACTGGTACAGGTGCGGCTCCAATCATTGCTAAAATAGCTAAAGATATGGATATTTTAACGGTAGGTATCGTTACAATGCCATTTCAGTTTGAAGGAAGAATGCGCTCAAAGCAAGCTCAAAAAGGGATTGATGAGCTACGTAATAATGTAGACTCATTAATTGTTATCAACAATAATAAACTGCGCGAAGTTTATGGTAACTTAGGGTTTAAAGCAGGGTTCTCTAAAGCAGACGAAGTATTAGCAACAGCAGCAAAAGGGATAGCAGAGGTAATTACACATCACTACAAACAAAATATTGATTTACACGATGCAAAAACGGTATTGTCAAATAGTGGTACAGCAATTATGGGATCTGCAAAAGAAACTGGAGCAAACAGAGCTAAAAATGCCATTGTAAAAGCATTAGATTCACCATTGTTAAACGATAATAAAATTACAGGAGCTAAAAATGTATTATTATTAATCGTTTCTGGAGGAAATGAAGTTACACTAGATGAAATAGGTGAAATAAATGACTACATTCAAGATGAAGCAGGGTACGATGCCAATATTATTATGGGTATTGGAGAAGATGAGTCATTAGAAGATGGAATAGCAGTAACAGTTGTAGCTACGGGTTTCGCCGCTGATCAGCAAGGGAATATTACCAATACAGAAGTAAAAAAAATAGTTCATACTTTAGAAGATGAACAAAAGGCAACGTATAACTTTGGTGATCAGAAAGTGCAAACGTCTCCAGCAATTGACGAGCCAATAAAAAACAAGCCATCAAATAAGGTTGTTCATGTTTTAGAGGAAGAAAAACCTGAGTCAAAACCGAAAACTATTCCTACAACAGAAGCAATAAAAAATATTGATGTAACGTATGATGAAATAGAAATAGAAACTGTTTCTGAAGATGATTTTATCATTACCAATATAGCTGAACCTAAAGTTGAAGAAAGAAAAATAAAGGAACAACCGACACAACAAGATTTGTTGTTTGATTTGCCGTTAAACTCTTATGAAGAAATAAAGCCAACCTCTCATTTAGTAGAAACCACTAATGAGATTAAAAATATAGAAGTAAAAGCTGAAGAAGTAAAGAGTCATAAAGTTGAAAAACGATATGTGTTAGACGATTTTAGTGCACAACCAACAATTGGCAAAAGTTCTACTCCTACAATTAAAGAAGAGGTAGAAAAAGAATTACAATTTGAGGTGAAATCTAAAACACAAGAAGAAATTAATGGAATAGATACTTCAAGTGAGGAAGTTTCTCCGTTAGACTTAACAATTTCTGAGTTGCAAAAAAGGGCACAGGAAAGAAGGGAGAAGATGAAAGGTTTTAACTATAAGTTTAACGATCAAGTTAGTAAAAATATAGATGAAATTGAACGTCAACCAGCCTATAAAAGATTAGGAGTTGATATTGAAGCAGGATCGGATATTAGTAAGTCAGATACGGCATTAAATACTGATAATAACGATTTATTACGTTCTAATAATTCGTTTTTACACGATAATGTAGATTAATAAAAGAATAACACTTATTTTTAAAATCCCGATTTATCGGGATTTTTTAATATTTTAAAAATATAAGATTATGAGTTTGCAAAAACAGGTAATGGATAAAATGAAAGAAGCTATGAAGTCTAAAGACACGGTAGCTTTAACGGCTTTAAGAGCATTAAAGTCAGCATTTATGTTGGCAAATACTGAAGCTGGAGCAGGAGAATTGTCTGAAGCAGAAGAGTTAAAGATTATTCAAAAACAAGTCAAACAACGTAAAGATAGTGCAACTGTGTTTACGGAGCAAGGACGTAATGATTTAGCGGAACCAGAATTAGCGGAAGCGGCTATTTTAGAACAATTTTTACCAGAAGCTTTAAGTGAAGAAGAAATAGGTAAAATTGTAGAAAAAACTATTACAAATGTAGGAGCAGAAGGAATGAAAGATATGGGGAAAGTAATGGGAATTGTTTCTAAACAGTTAGCAGGACAAGCAGATGGAAAAACAATTTCAGCAATTGTAAAAGCAAAGTTAGCTTAATAGAATGTAACGGCTCAGTAGTTCAACTGGATAGAACATCAGATTTCGGCTCTGAGGGTTGGGGGTTCGAGTCCTCTCTGGGTCACATTTAGAAATGAAACCTATTGATTTTCAGTAGGTTTTATTTTTGAGGGTAAGTGTAGTGTTAAGTTTTTTTCTTTTCTCTAAAATAAAATTGTACCATTTCTTCAACTATAAGCATCCCTTAAAGATAAAAATAATTTTACTTACTTTTTAGGAAACCATATATAAAAGAAGTGAGGAACAAATTACTTTTTGCCATTCAAAATACTTTTTTATATAAAAAAGTACTATAAATTAAGATTTTACATATATTAGCGTTAATAAGTATTATAATGATACTTAGAATTATCCCCCGAAATAAATCAGTTAAAATATGGCACACTTATCAATTTACTCTAAGAATTCCTTTTTCTTGATTTGTTTCTAGTATGATTCTAGTATCTAATTTAACTATTAGTATTAGCTAGTTTAAGCTACAAATTATTGATTATTATATTTACTCTAGTATTAATTTTAAATAGAGTAATTATGAAAAAAGTAACTTTAATTTTAGCAGTAGTATTTTCTACATTTTTATTAACTAGTTGTACTGATGAGTCTAAAGAACTTGAAGAGTTAAACAATGAAAAATTGGAAGTTTTTTCAGTTGACAAAACTAAAATCAAAAGACCAGGCAGTCAAGGGGCATAATCCTGAGACAAAATTTATTCTTAGGATATTTGGAAGTCTTTTAGTTGCTTTGTCTGGATTTATTCTATTTATTGATAAAGTGACTAAAGGCTTTCATCTTGAAAATAACTTTGGTTATGATGATACTGAAACTTTTATATGGGTAATATCACAAACGTTATCACCTCTAATACTTATAGCTGCTTCTGTATTTAAACCTTATAAAACATCATATTTAATTCCTATCTACATATATGCAATCCAATTATATTGGGTGTTTGATTCAAGCGCATTACTTGATAATGGATACCTCCACATATATGCTACTGGCTTTTGTTTAAGTTTTTTACTCTTATCTTATATAGTCTTTAAAATTAACTCTCTTAAGAACAAAAGAAAAATAGAAAATGAAAATTTTCAAAAAGACGTAACAGAAACAATTGAATTATTAAAGAAAGATATTTTAACAAAAACAGAATAAATAAATTGAAATGGATATTAAAATTGAAAAAGCTAAAGAAATTAGAACACTAATAGAGAATAACACGATTGATAAAATTGCTGCTTTAAATCTTTTACAAGAGCTAGTTAATACACAAAATATTTCTATTTCTGAATTAGATGTTTACCTACACGAAATAGACAATTTAAAAAAGATCAAATTAATCAAAAACAATATTAGTAGTAGTATAATAGAGTTAGAAGAAAATAGTAATCAAATTATGGAGTTTTTAAGTTTAAATAATGACGATTTCAAAAAACTTAAACAATTTGGATATAAATTACTATAGAAAGAAAATTAATCTATACTGTCCAATCTATTTTTAAGAACTTCTTTTAAAGTCTTATTTCTCTCATCTGTTCTTAGAGATTTGACCCATAAATAAAAATTTTCATACTTCATTAGTTCATCTTCATGCAAGAGAATTTTCTCTATAACATCTAAAGCATCTTTCTCAGAAAGGTTTTTAGTTTCAGAGCTGGGTTTTCTATCATATTCTTTGAATACCTTTTCTAAAATTGGGATTTTAGATTTGGGTACAACTCCACTATTCTCATAATTATAAATTGTATTTTTACTCAAACCAACTAGTTCTCCTAATTCTTCTTGAGATAAACCAAATTTCTTTCTTAATACTTTTAAATCTGAACCGTTCATTAATTAGTAGCAAGTTAAAAACAACTTTCTTGTTTTTTTAAAAAAAAATCACAATTTTGTGACTAAAATATTTGTAAATCACAAAATTGTGATTATATTTACACCGTGTAACATTTCAAATATAGGTAATTTATAGTGATTCCCTATAAAAATTAGTAGCAATAGTAGAAAACAATAATTAAAGTAACAAGAGACTAAAAACAAAAAACTGATTCTTAAAGACTAAATAACTCTATTTAAAACTAATACTATCTATGTTGTTAAGTCAAAGAATCTAAAAATTTGAAAGCGGGGCTTTTCTTTTGTGTTAAAAAGAAAACTTTCTAGTCGGGGGCGACTAGGTTTTTTGAAGTTTGTGAAGGGGCTTCTTTAAACCAAAAAAATCGCTTTTTTCCCCTTAAGCGATGTCACCTCAAGTAGCAGTTACTTGGGGTGTTTTTATAACTATGAAATCAAATTTTTGAAATATTAATTATTTAATAAAAATAAAGCTTAGTATTATTTTATTTAATAAATACTTAAAAAAAATACACATATTATATATTAATCTGTTTTTTTTATATATTTGACTTGTTAAGAAAGAAAAATTGCTATCTGATAAAATTGCTATCCAATATATTATATAAAACATATTTCAATTGAAAATACTTGTTGCAACAATGGGCGGAAACAGAAAAGCCCTTAATAGAGTATGTGTAAATATAAAATTTTAAAGATGAAAAAAATTAGCGAGTTTGACTCAAAAGCTATTAGTAGCATTAGCTCCTCTTTAATTTATGGAGGAAGAGAAGTTAAGACAACTCTTAAAGAAGAAGGTTTATCTGATGTTCACAGAGACAATGATAACGACGGTAAATGGAGTCCCGGTGATCAATATGTATTGATTTGGGCGCCAGAAAAATAACAGTAATAATTAAAAACAATTTAAAATGAAAAAATTAGAAGAATTTAAGAACCAAGAAATTGATGTTAAAAATATTTTTGGAAGTTTTGACGGTATAGTTGCCACAGGTGGTGGGGAGTTAGGAGGACTCAAATATACTTCAGACCTTCTAAGAGATGATAATAGAGATGGAAAATTTGGACCAGGTGAACACCTAACCTTAAACTGGGATAGAACTGGTGGTGGTGGAATGGGATAAATTATAATTTTAAATTACCTCTCTATTTTAGAGAGGTTTTTATACAAAAAAAAATGAGAATTTACACTTTAATAGCATTATTTATATCTCTATCATCCTTTTGTCAAGAAAAGAGAGAAATTCCCAAAAAGATATTAGAAGAAGTTAAAATCATGCTAGAAAAAGACCAAAAAAACAGAACTCTTTTAGCCGAAAATAAAAACGATTTTTCAAAAAAGGAAATAGACAGTATATGGCGGCTACAAAAGACAATAGACTGTAAAAATGTTCTTAGACTAATTCAAATTGTTGAAAAGTATGGCTATTTTCATTCAGGAAACTCTAATAGTAAAGAAGCCATTTTTGCGATTTTTATGCACTCCCCAAATAAACTCAAAAAAAAGGTTTCTACCTTAATAGAAAACGAAAAAAAACAAAATAGAATAGACAAAGGTTCATATAGTTTAATAAAATGGCACCTTGAAGGAAGGTCAGTCAAAGACTTAAAAATAAATATAGAAAATAAATGATTGTATTAATTGGAAGTAAATATGATATTTCTACGTTTAATGTATCTCGATGGTTATACAAGCTTGAGAGCAACTTTACATGCTTGTTTTCTGAAGAATTTAATAGTCTAAACTCTTTAAAAATAACAAATCAAAATAAAAAAATAGTAATAAATGATTTAAATATTGATAATGCATCTGTAATATGGCATAGAAGAGGGCGTTTAAGGCATTTACCTAATGATTTAAATAATAGAGGGAATTTAACTAGCTATTTAAAGAAAGAAGAAGATGCCTTAATTAAATCCTTGGAGTTAATACTTAATGAAACCACCATTTATGTAGGCTCATACATTAAAGAGGTTGAAAACTATAAAATTTACAATTTAATCAAAGCCAAAGAATGTGGATTAGCAGTCCCAAATACTTTAGTTACAACTTCAAAAGATGAATTATCTCGATTTTACTATGAAAATGACGAAAAAATTATTTCAAAAGATTTAAGATATCCTGTTGATATTATTAGTGATAAAGAGCATATTTCTTCTTGTGGCACATTTCAAGTAAAGTATAAAGATATTGATATGTTAGAAGATAATTTTGCTCCAATTTTAGTTCAGAATCTTATTAAAAAAGAGTTTGAAATCCGTGTTTTTGTTTTTTTAGACCAATTATATGCAATGGCAATTTTCTCGCAGAACAATACCCAAACAATTATAGATTTCAGGAATTATGATAATGAAAAGCCTAACAGGTGTGTTCCTTTCCTTTTACCTGAAAAAATTCAACTTAAAATTTTAGAGTTTTGCTCTAAAATAAGTTTAAACTCTGGTTCAGTTGACTTAATTTATACTAAAAAAGGAGAGTATGTTTTCTTAGAAATAAACCCTATGGGACAATTTGATTGGGTCTCTAAAAATTGTAATTATTATATAGACAAAAAAATAGCTAATTCTTTAAACAGTTATGAAAAAAACAATTAAAGGAAAAGTCTCTTTAACCTTATTAAAGGCTGAAAAAAAAGACTTATCAATTAAAAATAAACATCAAAATCAATTAATAGAAATTAAAAAATTCAACTACTTCGCTAATAATCAAAAAGTAACGAAACCAATTTCTAAAATGATAAGCTTAGATGGAATTGAATAAACCTTTTAATCTATATGCAAACTGTATTCCAGTTAAAGGAGCTAGTAGAAGTACAATATGTGATTTGCAGAGAAATCAAGTAAAGATTATTCCAAACGATTTATTTGAAATTCTTGAAGTGTATGAAGGAAATTCTATTGAACAAATTCAAAAAAAATTTAAAAACAAGTATGATGAAATAATTAAAGAATATTTTATTTTTTTGTTAGAAAATGAATTTATCTTTTTCACAGATACACCTAATTTATTCCCTAAAATATCTACTTCTTGGGATACGCCCTCTAGTATAACTAATGCTATTATTGATTTTGATGAACAATCAAATCATGAATTTGAAAATATCATTAATCAATTAAATCTATTGAACTGTATTAATTTAGAGGTTAGGTTTTTTCACAAAGTAAAAAGAAGTTATATCGATAAAATATTGGATTATGTTGAAGAAAAAAAAACAACCATACAAACAATTGATATTACACTTCCTTTTAATGAAGAATCTAAAAAACTTGAATCATTCCTATCTAAGTTTAACCGGTTAACTTCTCTAAAAATATTTAACGCTCCGTTTGACAAGTTTATTTCTCAGATAGAAGAAAATAATGGATACATTATTTACACACAAAAGAAAATTGAAAATGAAAACCATTGTGGTATTATCTCTAAAAATTTCTTTGTTGTAAATATACCCACATATACTGAAAGTATAAATTTTAATTCATGCCTTAATAGGAAAATAGGAATTGACAAAAGGGGTAACATTAAGAATTGTCCAACAATGACTGAGAGCTTTGGTAATATATCCAATAAAAAAATAAGTGATGCTATTAATGAAGAAGGATTTAAAAAGTATTGGGGTATTACTAAAGATAAAATAAACGTGTGTAAAGACTGTGAATTCCGATATATATGTACAGACTGTAGAGCATTTGTAGAATCAAAATACGACAAACCTTTAAAGTGTGGATATAACCCATATACCAATATTTGGGAAGAATGGAGCTTAAACACTCTCAAAAACCAATAAAAAATTGTTGCAACTGTAGGTGGAAACTGAAAAACCTTAATAGAGTAGGTATTAATTTAAATCTAATATTATGAAAAGATTAAATGAAAAGTTATTTCAAAACTTTGAAATTAAAAACCCATCAAATATAAGAGGGGGTGATGGAAGCACAAGTTATAAAAAACCAGATGGCGTTTCTGGTAAAGACTGCTATAGTGATGATGATGGAGATGGTAAATTAAGTAAAGGAGACGGAGTGCTTCTAGATTCAGGTGAGTGGCATACTATGACATAAACAATTTTTACTAATTAATTTTGCACTTTTCTATTCCTTAATAGAAAAGTGCTTTAAATTTCAAACACAATGAAACCTTATCTTTTATTTTTTATTTTTTTTACCTTTTACTCTTGTGAAGTAAAATCACAAGATTTATGTACTACACTAAATACCCTTTACCAAAAAGATCAAAAATACAGAGGGAGTAAAGAAATGGAAGACCCATTTTTTAGAGTTTTTGATTCAATCAGAAAAAAAGAAGGTATAACTAGAGAAATGTATATGAAATATACTAAAGAAGAACAACTAGAATACGGTAAGAAAATTAGAAAAATTGTTAACTTGATGAAAATTACAAATCAAGAAGTACAAGATTCATTAATGGATTTACAAATTGAGCTAGATAAAGAAAATACCAAAAAACTTTTAGAAATAGTCAAAAAAAATGGTTTTCCTGACATTAAAAAATTAAACTGCTCGAGTTATTCTGCTCCCTTTTCCATTTTTCTTCATTCTCCTGAGGAGTATTGGGAAGAAATTAAAGAGGTCATAAATAAAGAAAAAAAGAACAATAGGATAACTAAAGGTGATTATGACTATATTATGTGGCATGTAAATGGAAGAAAAGGAAGTCCCATTCTAAAATAGTTAAGCTTGAAAAAATTTCCATTTTATAAACAATCTGGTCAAAAAGATTGTGGTCCTACATGTCTTAAAATTATATCTAAACACTATGGTAAATCTATCTCTACAAATGACTTACGTCAACTGTCAGAGACTACTCGGATTGGAAGTAGTTTATCTGGTTTAAGTGATGCGGCTGAAAAAATAGGGTATAGAAGTTTAGGAGTTAAAATCTCTCTTAAATTACTCAAAGAGGCTCCTTTACCATGTATTTTACACTGGAATAAAAATCACTATGTTGTTTTATATAAAATAAAAAATGATATTTATTACATATCTGACCCAGCTCATGGATTATTAAAATATAATAAATCTGATTTTCTAAAATATTGGATTGGTAACAACACCAATGAAGACACAGAGGAAGGAGTAACTTTACTTTTAGAGCCAACACCTAAATTTGATACTCAAAACTTTAAAAAAGATGATAAAACATTTTTAGGTTTTTCTTTTTTATCAAGATATCTTTTAAGGTATAAAAAATTTATTTCTCAATTACTTATTGGATTATTAGTAGCTAGTTTACTTCAACTCATTTTTCCTTTCTTAACTCAAAGTGTTGTAGATGTAGGTATAAAAAATCAAGATATTCATTTTATTTATCTTATTCTTATCGCGCAATTAACTCTTTTTATAGGTAAGACAGCTATAGAAATAGTACGTAGTTGGATTTTATTACACTTAAGCACAAGAATAAATATATCTCTTGTTTCAGACTTTTTTATAAAATTAATGAGTTTACCTATATCTTATTTTGATACTCGTATGACAGGAGACATTTTACAACGTATAAACGACCATAAACGGATTGAAATGATTATGACTACATCTTCTTTAAATGTTTTATTTTCAATGGTTAATCTGATTGTTTTTAGTTTTGTTCTTATGTATTATAATTTACTGGTTTTTTCAATATTTTTAGCAGGAAGCTTTCTTTATTTTTTATGGATTGCTCTTTTTCTAAAAAAAAGAAGAGATTTAGATTATAAACGTTTTTCTGAAGTAAGCGAAGAGCAATCAAAGGTAATCGAGCTTATTAATGGAATGCAAGAAATAAAGCTTCATAATGCTGAAAAGAAAAAACGTTGGGGATGGGAGTTTGTTCAAGCACGATTATTTAAAGTTTCAATTGAAGGCTTGGTTTTAGAGCAGTATCAAAGTGTTGGTTCAGGGTTTATAAATGAGTTAAAAAATATTTTAATTACTGTTTTATCAGCTAAGCTAGTAATTGATGGAGAGATAACATTAGGAATGATGCTAGCCATTAGCTACATTGTAGGACAACTTAATTCACCTATTGCGCAATTAATAAATTTTGTAAGAGAAGTACAGGATGCTAAAATTTCTTTAGATAGACTCTCTGAAATTCATAATAAAGAAGATGAAGAACCTGTAGATACTGAAAAAATAAAAGATATTAATGTGAATGATGATTTTCAGATTTCTGATTTATCTTTTCGATATATAGGTTCTGAGCAAATAGTACTCAAAGACTTGAGCCTTCACATTCCTGCAAATAAGGTTACTGCTATCGTGGGGGTTAGCGGAAGCGGTAAGACTACTTTAATGAAGTTACTACTAAAGTTTTATGACCCTAATAATGGAATTATAAAGTTAGGCAACTATGATTTAAAAAATATATCTCAAAAAAAATGGAGAGATGAGTGTGGTGTAGTAATGCAAGAGGGATATATCTTCAATGACACTATTGCTAATAATATTGCTGTAGGTGATGATTATATTGACAAAAAAAAACTAGCTCATGCCGTTGATGTCGCCAACATTAAAGAGTATATAGAGGGTTTACCCCTTTCTTACAACACCAAGATAGGAATGGAAGGTGTAGGGTTAAGTACAGGGCAAAAACAACGTTTATTTATTGCTAGAGCTGTTTATAAAAACCCTAGCTTTTTATTTTTTGACGAAGCAACTTCTGCTTTGGATGCCAACAATGAAAAAGTAATCATGGAAAAACTTAATACTTTTTTTAAAAATAAAACAGCAGTAGTTATCGCACATAGGTTAAGTACTGTGAAAAATGCACATCAAATAGTTGTCTTGGAGAAAGGAAAAATTGTAGAAGTTGGGAATCATGATAGTTTAATTCAAGAAAAAGGAAATTATTATCACTTAGTAAAAAATCAATTAGAATTAGGAAAGTAAAATGCCAGAAAATAATCATTTAGATAATATAGAATTACGAAGCGAAGAAGTACAAGAAATACTTACTAAAGTACCTCATTGGATGATTCGTTGGGGGAACTCTTTATTTTTAGTATTAATTTTAATGCTGTTACTTTTATCTTGGTTTATCAAGTATCCAGATATTATCACTTCAGAAGCAACTATAACTACAAAAATACCTCCTCAAAAAGCATTTGCTAGAGTTGCTGGAAAAATAGATACTATTTTGGTTAAAGACAACCAACAAATCACAGAGAACAGTCCTATAGCTCTTATCGAAAACACAGCTAATTATGAAGATGTTTTTTATCTAAAATCTGTTTTAGATACTATTACCTTGAAAAAAGATAGCTTTTCTTACCCGATTGAAAAAATGCCTCTATTATTTCTTGGAGATATTGAAAATGCCTATGCTAATTTTGAGAATAGTTATATACAATACATTTTAAATAAACAACTACAACCCTACTCAAATGAAGCAATTGCTAACAGCATTACTACATCTGAACTAAGAAGAAGACTACAAAACCTTAAATCTCAAAAAAAAATAAACAAAGCTGAATTAGGCTTTAAAAAGAAAGACTTAAACAGAAGTAAATCTTTATTTGAAAAAGGCGTAATTTCTGCAAAAGATTACGAAACTAAACAATTAGAATATTTGCAGTCAGAACGCAGTTATCAAAATATGAGTTCTTCAATCTCTCAATTACGTGAAGCGATTGCTAATAGTAATAAAACTTCAAAAGGAACTGAAATTACTCGTATTCGTGAAGAAATGACTTTATTAAAAAACACTATTCAATCTTTTAATTTATTAAAGAAAGCTATTAAAGATTGGGAATTACAATATGCTTTTATATCTAAAATAAATGGAACAGTATCTTTTTTAAATTACTGGAATGAAAACCAAACAGTAACACAGGGTGATTTGGTTTTTACTATTATTCCCACTAAATATTCAGCCTATATAGCTAAGCTAAAAACTCCTTCTCAGAACTCTGGAAAAATAACAATTGGGCAACGAGTAAATGTAAAATTGCAAAATTATCCTGATTATGAGTTTGGTGTTTTAAATGGAACAGTCAATAATATTTCTATGATTCCTGATAAAGAGGGTTTTTATACGGTAGATGTTCTACTTCCTAAAAAGTTAGTTACTTCTTATGATAAAACAATAGAGTTTAAACATGAAATGCGTGGAACAGCAGAAATTATTACTGAAGATTTACGGTTAATAGAACGCTTCTTTTATCAATTTAGACAAGTTTTAAATAGAACTTAATGAATACATATTTATAATCGCTTCACTCGTAGCTTTTTCACTTCTTCAATAGTTAAACAGGTAGCAAAAACAATTGCTTCTCTATCAAAACCTTTCTTTTTAAAACTCTATTTTAAACCCTTTTATAAGTTTCCAAAAAAAACTTTTTTTATTCCAAGCATGAACTAAACTTTCTGTTTTTTCTTTTTCTTCTTTTAGCTTTTCTTTTTGAGATTGATAAATCTGATTTTTTCTTTCTATCTGTTCATTACGCTTTAATAAATTTTCAATTATTTTTTTGCTTTCTTCTAATTTATCTTCCGTTCTTTTACTATCGTCTACTAACTTATTATTTTTAATTTTTAGAGTATTATATTTTTGAAAATAAATAGACTCAAAACGCATTTTTTTATACTCATCAGAAGAAGGGTCTACAATTAAATCAGACCAGATACTTTTATTAAAAAAGTTTTTAATTTTATATTCAAGACTATCTACTTCTTGCTTCGTTATTTGTTTAAAACTTTTCTTTTTAAAAACATCAAAATGTTTAGAGTAAGGAATTTCAATAACTCCATGTCCCGTTTTCTTTAACAAATTAATTTTATCTCCATTAGTCTCATTGTTTTCTACAACTTCAATATATAACTTATTGTTCCATTTTAAAGCTAATTCAAAAGGTTCATCAAACTCTATTGTTATGTCAGGTCTTAAACGTTTACCTTCAACATAGATGGTTTCTTCAATCAATACTTTTTTATAGATAATCGAAACCTGTTTTTTAGTATTAATTTTCTTGTTAATTATATTTCTGATACTAAAAACAGCTTCTTTTCTTTCAGAAATAATTTTTTGTCTTAGTAAATGAGATATTGTTACGGACTTGCTTTCTGTATTACCAGCTCTATCCTCTTCTGAAAAATAGCTAAAAGTCCCATGCCCTCTATGAAAGAAAATTAATGGGCTATCTATATCTCTATTAACATGAATTTTTTTATAGTACCTAGAATGCCATTCTCTATACTCTGTTTCTGACCTTTTATTTAACTGCATCAATTCCCAAGCATTAAATTCTGTCCAGTCATTATCTTCTTTTACATAGCCATAAATTTTTTGATCTCTTTTTAACATATTCTAACAAATTTTTTAAAATAAAGTCTAGCTACTTAGAGCTAGACTTTACAACTTAAAATTAAATAAAACATTTTAAAACTCCACCTCTTTCGGCATCAGATTTCCTGTAACCACTTCTTCAGAAATAATCGGGTCGAGTTTCCCTGAATAAATATTGTATTTCAACTCATCGAGTGGTTTATCTTGGTAACGGTTTTTATCCGTGTAAATAAAGTTAGTTTTGTAATGATTTGTTTTCTCGGTAAAGAAAATACAATCCCCATCAAAGCCACTTTTAGCACCGCCACGCATTTTACCGTCTGCGGTTTGTTGAAAGATGATAAAAAACAATTTCCCGTCGTACTTCTTTCGTAAGTCTTTGTCAATTTCAAACTTACTATCCAGTTCCTTTAACTTGGCAAAACTATCAATCACAATCACATCGTTTTCTCTAATCAGCTTGTCTAATTGGTCTAGGTTTTCAATATCAGGGTTGGACAAATTTCGTTCTGCTACCTCGTTAAAATACATATCCGCTTTATCCCAATACAACGCACTTTCAGGATGTTCTTCCATAGAGGCATGACCGACCTTGTATTTTTGAGCTAGTATATTGATAAATTTAAACGCAAAGTGTGTTTTGCTTGAACCTCGTTTCCCTGCTAGGGTAATCACCAAACTTTCTTTGGTTTTTATCTCTAACTTTCCTAAAAAGCTTGCCAGTACAGCATCCTCAATTTGGTAATACTCAAAGGTTCTATGTCGTAGTTGCTTTCGTTTGTAAGCTACCGAGTTTGTATTGAGATTCCCTGGTATATTGTTATTGGATTGAGGCTTTGACACTCTTTTGACGGGGCTGTTTAAAGCAGGTGTTTTCGTTGGTTTTGGGCTTACTTTTTGACTCTTTTTTACCAGTGCTTTGTAAAACTTAGGCTCTTTGTTGGTGTCAACTTGTAAGAGGTAATCCACTGCTTTTTGTGCCTCACTAGCTGCACGCATCAAAAGCTTTGTGTCTTCTTGCATAAATTGTAACGCCAATTGCCAGTTTTTTAAGTAGTCCGCATGGTTTGCTTGTGTCTTCCATAAAATTCCTGCTTGTGCAGATAAAAACACCGCTCCAAATTCTGCTATGAGTTCTTCTTTGGCATATACCACATCGCCAAAACGTTTTCCAAAAGGGCGGTTCAATCGGCTTGGGTGTCCTGTGCTGTGTATCATTTCATGGAATAGCGTACTGTAGTAGTCTACACTTTGATAAAAGGCTTCGTACTTAGGCATTTTTACTTTGTCTTGTACTACATTGTAACTCGCTCCTTTAAATCCGTGTACTATCTTCGCACTGTCTTTCGGAAAGTGTTGAATGATAAGTTCTGCTATCGGGTTCTTTTCTTCTGTATTATGAGGAGTACTTGGTGCGACAAAGCCTAAACGTGCTTTTTCTAAAGCGGTAAGCTTATTCAATCCAAAATCAATCCCCTCAATATCTGCTCCATTAAAAACCGTGTAGTATTTTAAAATAGGTATGGTTTGTACGAGAAAATCAAAATGGCTCGTATCATAGCCTTTCGATTGTAAAAAGTCTTGCATTTTTTGTTTGTTATAGGTGGCATGTTCTAGTCCTTTTTGAGCATCTGAGAATTTATACAAGCGGGTAAAGTAGATTACCTCTAATCCTTTAGCGCCTTTTTTAAGTTTCCCTTTTGCTTCTTGTACTTGTTTAAAGGTTAAGAAATAAGGGTTTTGATACGCTCCAAAAGGATTGCCTTTTTTTAGGAGTATGATATTGATACCTCTATAGGCTTTTTTGGAGACAAAGTTCACAAGCGATAGATACCCGCCTTTTTCTAAAAAGCTATCATCCCATCCCAATTTTGGTGTTCCTTTAGCGCTCCTGATAGCACTGATAAGTTTATCCGTAATCATTTGATAGATTTGGTCGGGACGTACAGGTGCACCCAGTCCTGTGGTGTTGGTGTCTTCTTCCTGAATGAAGTCTAAACCTGCTAAAAATTCTAAGGGAATGTTTTCAGCAGGTTGTTGGGGTTTAGTGGCAGGCGCTACAGCACTTTTTTTTTTGAGGTAGCTTTTACAATCCTACCTCCTTTTGCATATTTATAGCCTTTCTTCAAACGTCCACTAGCGGTCAATCCCTCTTTTCTTTTTGGGGCTGCCAATCCTTTTCGAGTAGGTTTGGGTACTTTGGCGCTTGCTTTGACTACACGTCCTTTGATAAAACGCCATCCTTTGCGCAAACGTCCGCAACTGGTTAAGGCTTCTTTGTATGCTCCTGTATGCCTTGGTGCGTTCAGTCCTGTGGCATATCGTTTGACTGAAATGTTAAACGTCGTGTATTTAGGGTGGTCGTTTAAGATTTTTGAGACTCTATAAATAACCTCCGTATTGTTTTCTTTTTTTGCCTGTGTTACTAATCTTTCTAACGTACTTCGGCTGACTTCCTTGCCGTCTAAGGCTTGAAATTTTTGTATGGTATTCATCTTATTTTTTCTTTTTCTTTTTAGCTTTTGTATATATCACATAGCTTATAAGGGCTATGCCTGCAATACTTCCTAGTAGCGGTGCTACCTTTTTTTTTTTGAGGTCAACACCAAACTTATGAGCTAGTGCAAACACTCTTCCTGTCCAACTCGTAGCAAAGTATTGGTAGTCTTTTAAGCGTTTGTAATAGGCGAGACGTTCTTTTCCTATGCGCTCAAAAAGCTGTTTGGCATCTACCGAGTTAATGGCTTTAACAGTATTAGATCCTATGACATAATCTACCTGTAGGTTTTTGCCAAAGTATCGGTTTAATGAGCGTTGTACGATACCTGCGGTTACTCTTGGATTGGCGTTTATCGCATGGTCGACTATCATTTCTGCAACTGCCTGACTACGGATGCTATCGGCTCGCATTTTGTCCCAAAACTCATTTTTAAAAAGGATGTGGGCTTCTACTTTGGTAAGGCTTTTCATATCGCTGATACTCGGAGGTCTGCCTAGTACCTTTTCATAGAATTTAGCGGAGATTCCGTGATTGGTTCCAACTCGTTCTTTTTTTGAGTTGTAGTTTCCTTTGTCGTCTTTTAGGTTTTGATACCCGCCCTCTGCTTGTTCTAAAGAGGGTTTGAATAGTTCATAGCTTGCCATTTTCTTTTTCTTCTTTTTTAAAATTGTACGGTTCGTGTGTTTCCTAAACTGGCTATGTCCAGTTCAAAACGCAACGCCTTTATAAAGTCCTGTTGCTTTTTTTGAAGCTCCTCAAACACCAACTCTCCTACGGTGAGTACTGGCAGGGTAATGTGCGTGGGTGGTAACTGGTACATACCACCACTAGGAATGCTAATTTTGTGGGTATTCAGCTTGGTAAAGGCTAATTGTTTCCCTGTCTTCTTTTCATATACTCGTAGCTCTTTTGCACTTATAAATCCTGTATTGATGTTCAAATGTTCTTTTGTTGGGTTTTGTAGCTGTATGTCTAGTTCTAAGGCGATGTGTTGCCATGAGAGTTGCACATTTCTAATTCCTGAAACACGAAACTGTAATTGTTCTATAATACGGGTCAGTTGGACTTTCTTTTGGCTGATAAAAGCGGTTAGGGTAACCAAGCCAATGCCCGCTCCAACGACCCATAGCTTTCTTGTGTTCATTCTTAGTTTTAGGTTGTTTTAACTATTCCATAGACCATGCCTGCAAGCACTAAGAGCAGTACCCAAACCCACAAGGGCAATCGGTGTGTTGTTGTTTGCTCTTTTACCTCTTGTTTTTTCTTTTTGTGTTGGCTCGTTGATGTACTATCCCGCTGTTTGGTAACCACTTCCTTGGTAGTGCCTATGGTACTGCGTATCTCAAATCCTTGGGCTTGGGTGTCGTAGCGAACGCTATAACTGTTTGTACCGCTTTGTTTGCTACTGGCAAAGTGTTGTAATTTTTGATTGACTAGGCTGTCTAGTAAGGTATCTCCAGTGGCAACTTTTATAAATATTTTATCTTGAATAGCGCTATTGATAGTGATGCTCTGTACGCTGTCTTTTTGTACATAGACACTATCCACTTGGGTTTCTAAACTATGTGTCTTACTGTGTTTGGTTGTCCCACATCCTGTAATCAGTAGTAGTAAAACAACACTGAGTATTTTAAATGTCTTTTCCATATTTTGTAATGTATTTGTCGAGTTCTTTTTGTTGCTTGGCTACAATGCTGTGTAGCTTTGTGTTCATGTGTTCCAATTGTTCGATATACTGATGTAGTGAACCGATACGAGCCATAAAATCACTTTTAATGCTTTCTATCATTTCTGCATTGATATCAAAGGCTCGTTTGTAATTCTCTAGCTTTTGTAAATCGGCTTTGTAACGTCTTTCTAGGGCTAGGTTTTTAGCTTCTTGGTGGCGTATCTTCCGCATTTTAAAGCCTGCGAAAAAGGAAAAAATCAGCCCTAAAATGCCCGTGATTTTTTCCCAGTGCATGAGTATAAATTCCATTAGGTCGTTGTTTTATTCTTTTTCTTATCCTTGGCAATGGCATACATAAACAGTAAGCCTAACAGTCCCATACTGGCATAGATATAATTGTTATCTCCTTTCTTATTAGCGGTTATCACTACTTCTGATAGTAGTTCCGAGCTTTCCTGCAACGTGATGGTGGCAGGTAGTTTTGAGGCTGCTATTTGTAGGGTATCATAGCCCACAAAGGAAATGTGTATCACATCGGTAGGACTGGCATACAATTGAAATGCTCCGTTTGCATCGGGCGTTGTTCCTTTTTTGGTTTGGGTATTGTACACATTGACAAGCCCTGCTTCAAAGGGTTTTCCTGTGCTTCCGTTGATAATGATTCCGCTGATTAATTGTTGTGCTGTTGTATTCATCGTACATCCGCAATTTTTTTTCGTGTCAAATTCTTCTTGGGCTTGTTGGGTGTCGGGACATGCCAACCCGTAAATTGGTAAACTTGCTTCCATTGTTCTTTTTCATTTTTTTTTATTTAAAAGGGCATATCTGCGCTTTGTACTCGTTGTTTGATTTGGTGGTATAATTGCCTATCCCACGTCTCTGAAATCTCTGCTTTGAGCCAGTAGATTAAATCGTAATCGTCCGCAAGCTTTTTATCGAGCCATACCGTTGGGGTTTTGCCTCCCATGCGTTTTCTTCTGCCAAAGATTTTATAGACGAGCCTAAAGTCATCGCCTGTTTGTAGTTTGTCAAAGACTTGTTGTACTTTGGCTTCATCGGTGGCAGGAAGTCCAAAAGCGGTGTCGTTAAAAGCATCTAGTAAGGACTTGGCTAAAATCTTCGCTTGTTCTTTGTTTATGCTTAGCTTTCCTGTATTGATGTGTAGGTCTGCTTCGATATGGTCGTTTGCTACATCTTGAAAGACTTCGGTTACCGCATCGGCTGATTGTTTGAGTCTTTTGTATAGGAAATACGCTACGACACTTCCGCCTGCTACTATCAGTAAAGGTTTGTTGGCTAGTAAAAAGGCACTGGCTTCGTTGGCTTTGCTTACCGCTTTTTTAGCGTTGTTTCGGGTGGCAATTTTCGATACACTTGTTTTCTTTTTCATCGCTTTTTTTTCTCCTGTATCTTGTTGTTGCTTTCTACTTCAAAAAGCTCTTGACCGCTCCGTATTTTATCGGGCATGCAAAGTAGCTTTGTGCTTCTTTATGACTGGATAGCTCTGCTAGGCGTATCAATACTTTTTCTGGTAATTTTTCTAATTGGGCAATGGCTTCTTTTTTAGTTTGTATCTTCATGGTGTTCTTGTTGTTCGATAATCTGTGCTACTTGTGTGATTAAATCTTCTTGCCAGTTGTCAAGCAAATAGTTAAAAAACATCACTTGTTCGTCAGTGGCAGTGGGAAGCTTTTGTACAAAGGCTTTTTGTATGGGCGAAACATTCGGGCTTGCTAACTGACTCGGGTGTCTTACAGCGTTGCCTCCTGAAGCTTCTAAAATTTTAGGAAGCATTCCGCCCAAGGTTTCCATCGTCTTTTCAAAGGCGGGGGTTTCTAAAAAGCTTTTTTTCTTCAGCAATTCTCGCTCAACTCTGAGTTCTTCTCGTTCTTTTGCTGTCTCTAACTTAATAGTAAGTGAGCTATTGGTTTCTTCTAATACTCGGTTGCGAGAACGCAGGTCTTTGACGGTTTCTTTTAGCTCTTGTACTTGTTCTTTATAGTCTGCCGAACGTTCTGCTTGTACCATCTTTGCCATCAGCTCTGGCGCTCCTAAAAAGGCGGTGGTGGGGTCGGTAGCATTCATATCTTGGGTTAATTTTTCTGTGAGTGTTTGTAGCGTGTGATAGGTGGTTTTACCATCCTTGGTATAGGTTTTTTGTAGGGTAAAGACCACCGTTCCGCTAAATCCTTTTTCGGGTAAGGCTTGTAAAAATTGGGCTATCGAACCGTATTTGCTTTCAATGTCTTCTAAGGTAAAGGCGTACTTCTGTGCCGAAGTAGACTTGACAAGTTTTACGCCGTTACTGGATACCTTGATAACATGATTGCTTCCTCCTTGTAGGTGGCTTTTTAATATGTTCGATAATTGATTATTCACAATATAAATACCTTACTATGGCTTTTTTAAAGGGTGTTGTTTGTACGGCTGTGAGTGCTGGGTATTCTGAAAATTCAAAGCGTATCAAGCCGTCTACAATTGGGTGATTGGTGTCTATTACAAAAGGGGCTTGGGCAGTGATTCGCTGTCCTGAACCGTCTTTGATAAGCAAAGGGGCGCTTAGCTCGTGTAGGTGTATTTCAAGCTTTACAACGCCTTTGCAATCGTTCTTCTCGGAAAAGTTTATCTCAAAATCATCGGTAAACTGTTCGCTGTGGTATATGGTTTTCATCCTTAGCACGGGTTAGGGGCTTCTATTTCAAAAATGAACTCGCCACAAATGGGTCTACTTCCTAGGGTTTCCCAACTGATAGTCACTCGTTCGTTTTTGCTTTCAAAGTCAAGCTCTTTAAAGCCCTCGTTATAGCCTCCGCTTTTGTGTTCATAGTCTTTGATGTCCGTGGTCTCCGTCAGCAAATGCCCTCTACTGTCTTTCAGGGTAATGTCTGTTTGAGAAATCCCAAAAGGAACTAATCTCGACATGGTTTCTCCTGTGGGCATGCCTGTGTCCATAGGGGGCATATAGGAGATAAAATACACTCCGATTACTTTTCCTGTGGGGATGGTGTCGCTGACCTCATTTTGTAAAAGCTCTTCAGGAGGAAGATTGGTCTTTAAAAGGTCTTTGTTGATTTTTATACGTTTGTATATCTTTTTCATCTTTGGTACTTGTGGTAACACTTTGCGCTTGTCTTAGCGCAAAGTGTGGTTATAAAAATGAGCTTAGCGTTTTTGATAGGTCGCAAATCCTGATAAGCGTGCAGAAGCGAACAGGGCTTTTCCGTCTTCTAACGTGATTTTTGCTCCTTCTGGGTATTGGATTTCGATTTCGGTAATGGTGTCGTCTTCCAACAGGGCAAATGAGCCTAATTTGAAATAGTGGTTACCGCTTTCGGTAGCGCCTAAAATGTCACAAATCGGTAGTTCTATTAGGATTTCGTTTTTTTGCTTGACTACAACCATCGATTGCATTAAGGTGTTCGGGACTTTGGCAATGCTATAGGCAATGTCTTGCTCTGGTTTGCTGGCATCGTCAATGGCGCATTTAAACGTGATGCCATTGGCAACAAACACACGTCCTTTGACTAGGGAGTTTCCGTCAAAATTGGTAACGCCTCTTTTGGCTACTGACGAACCTGTTAACAGGGATACCGTACCGCCTACATCTACTTTTTTGTTGGCGTATAAAAAGCTAGGCATGGGCTTCATCGCACTGATGTTCCACTTTTCGTTTTCTTTGCGTTTGGAGTTCTTGTATTTTAAATACTCGGTTACTCGTAAATAAGGTTCTTCGTTTCTTAAAAAATTCATCTTTTTCTTTTCTCTTTTTTGTTTTTTAACTATTAAAATCTTCTACGGTTTCGTAGGAAATGTCTTCGGAAATTCCATCGTAGTTAGGACTGGTGTAACTTGATAAAAAGTCGGTGCTATCTAGCGCAAAGGGTTCGTTCCAATTGTCATAAGGAGATCCTAAAGCGGAATGTAATAGCGGGTTGTTTTGCAACTTTTCATCCAACAGTTCTTTGACGAGTTCGCCTGTTTGGGTGACGGCTGTTCCCATTGCCATATCTTGTGCAATGGCTTTGCCTGTGGTTTTCCTGTCTAAATAGGCTGCGCCTACGACACCTGCCAAGGCTAACATGCCTTTTTTGAGCTTGGTGTTTTGCATCGGTAGCTTTTTAGCGGTTACACGTGAAAGCATTGCGCCTGCACTCATACTTAGCAAACTGACTACCGAGTTTTCTATTGATTCTTTTCTCATCGTTTATTTTTTTTGTGTCATTACGTACATGCCTCCTAACAATACGAGTATGCCTGCTCCAACTCCTACATACAACAGCGTGTTGTCTTTTTTAGGTTGTTGTTGTGTTTGTAATTGTAGCTGCATCATTTTTACCAAGTTGTCGACCGAGGTTTGCTGTGCTTGTGCTTGTTGTTCTAACCTGGCAATGAGCATCGGGGCAATGTCCTTGGTTTCTCCATTGGCTTGTTGTACATAGACTGGTTTTCCGTTTCGGGCTTGTTCTATTTGCGACCATGTTCCGCCAACGGTATTGATTATCCCCATCAGGTTCGCTCCGTCCCAAAATCCATGAAGTCCGCTTGCTTGTGGTTTAGAAAGTGCTTGGTTCTCTAAAGCTTCTTCTTGTTCGGCAAGCAATAGGTGTGTTTGTAACAAATTCATCGTTCTTAATTTTATACACTTACGGACTTCACCGTTTTGTGGGTTGGACTTCTTTTATTGAGATAGACGACTGCGCCTAACAGTGCGATACCTCCTAGTATCAGCGGTGCGTTTTCTTTGGCGATTCCTGCAATGCGTTTCTTGTTGGCGTTGCTGACCTCGGCGGGTGTGGCGTTGGCTGCTTGGGCTTTTTCATGGTCTCTTTCTGCTTTGTACTTTGCAATTTTTTGTTTGACTTGGACAATGCTTTGTTTGATGGCATTGAGTTTTTGTTGGTTTGCTTTAATCACTGCATTGGCTTCTTTGATACCTTGGGTTTGTTGACGTTCCAAGGTTTGAAAAGCGCCTTTGATATGTCCTAGGGACTTTTCTGCATTGCGCAAACTTTCTTCGGCTTTTTTTCTTTTGGAGACTGCTCCGTTACACCAAGCGCCTAAGCCTAACGCATCGGCGATGCCTTCTTCTTGTGCTAATTGTTGTTGTTCAGCTTTTATGGCTTGTTCTAAGCGCCGCACTTCTTTTTTAAGGCTTTCCCATTCGGCGGCTTGTCGTCCGTTTTGGAGTGCCTTGTACTTGTTGTCCCATTCGGCTTTTTGCGCCCATACGCCTTTGGCTTGGTTATTCAATCGACTGGCAATTCCATTGGAGGGACAAAAGCCATCGAACCAACCATACAGCCCATACGGAACATGGCTGCCTATGGTGTCAAATTCTTCATTCATAACTTTTTATTTTTTTTGTAAAAACAATACGAGCAAGGCGGAGGCTGCTGCGCCAATACCTACTTGGATTTTTAATCGTTTGCGCTTTTTGGCTTGCTTATCTTCTGCCACATTTTTTTTAAAGCGTTCTTGATAGTCTCGTAGGGCTAATTCATTAGCGGTACGTGTGTTTTGAGCTTCTTCTTTTAGGTATTGGGTGTAGTTTGCATCATATCGCAACCATACTTTGTAGAGTTCTCGTTGTAAGGGTTGTTCGAAATAATACAGCATTTCTCCGCCTAAATGTGCTTTGGCTCGTAAGGCTTTTACTTTGTCTAACAGTGGGGTTATTTCTTTTTCATAGCTTTTTTCCCGTCCGTCGTTATAGGTTTTTTGTAAATGGGCTAGGTTGTTTACTAACCATTGTGCTGCATTGGCTTCAAATGGAAATATCGGGTCTAGTCCATAGGTGGATATTTCTTTTCGTACCACAATAAAGCGGTAGTCAGCTACGATGGGGTTGGTCTCGTTTTCCACCACAAAATAGAGCGTTCTACTGTTCACATTGGCTGACTTGGTAAATGCTTCTACCTTGAAATAGGGGGCATGCTTTTTAAATTCTTCGAAAAAATTATCGATAAATGTTTTTAATTTTTCCGCAAAGGCTAACGCATGGGCTAGGGTTTCTCCGTCGCAATGTTCATAGGAACTATAAGCGGTTTCGTTACGTAAATGGGCAATACCTAAATCTACTTCTTTAAAAATTTCGTTGAACAGGTGTTGTGTCCTTGCACGGTTTCTAAAAGTGATGGCTTCGCCTAATTGGGTGATTTTTTGTTGTAGCTTGTCTCGTAAATCACGTCTGATTTTAAGTTCTACTACCGAGGCATCGTAATACGAACCACTACAGGAGTTCATTTCTTGTATGAATTCACTCACAGCATAGTTCACTAGTTTTCCAACGCCTTTTACCAGTTCTCCGCCAATAGCTCCTGATAAGCCTTGGGTTTTGGGTGTCATTAGTACATCGTCAGATTGGTGTATGTCCTGTTCTTTGAATGTTTGTAAGGTGCCGTCTATGGTATAGTACCCGTCGTTTAGGTCAAATGTGTGTTGGTTTTTGGGGACTATCACATATACATGACTGTAACCCTCACCCTCTTGTTGTATAACACGTCGCAAGTAGTGTGTAACCCCACAATTTAATAACACACTGCTTGCGAAAATGCTATAACTTTTGCAATCCAATCCCTGTGAGCGAGTAGCCCAAGCACAGGCAGGGCTACGTAATAATTGGTCGTAGGTATCTATCTTGTATTGTAGATGCTGATACAAAAACCTGTGTAGCTCCTTGCATAATTTTTGTAAGGGGTGCTTTGCAAATTTTTCTTGGGATAGCTTTTGGGTGTGGTGTTGGTATTTATATACCCACAATGCCATACTCTCAATTGCTACCTTGGTGTCTCCGTTGGCAATTTTTACACTACTACAGTCGCTATGTGGAAGTAACTTGTCGTATGTACTTCCTTTTTGGATGGGTCTGTATAAGATGGTATTAATTGCCTCGGGATTCACTTCTTTTTCTTTTGTTGAGTCAAAAGTACTTGAAGTGTTTTGTGGGCATTCAGGGTTTGAAAGGCTTCGCTAAGCTTTGCTGTAATTAGCTAGTTTATGCTAACTTTTGTCAAGTTTAGCTCATCTTTTTGTATGTAGAGAAGTTTTGTTATCTATTATCTCTTCCATTTTTTTTATCGCTTCCTGCTCTTTTAAATGGGCTTGATATCTCAATTCATTTGCTTTAAGAACCAAGTCATTTATTTCTTTCTGCTTTCGTTCGTTCTTTAATAATGGAATATCAATACTTGACAACATAGTAGGCTCCATTGCATCTACTACACCACCATAAATTTGTCTTTTAATTAATATACTACCATATTCAGAATTTAAAATAGAGAACAAGTAACCTGCAACATTTTCATTTGTAGGTCTTATGTTTATTATGTTATCACTTATCGCTTTATCAGAAAAGTGTTCAGGTGCAAGTACAACTTTCCCAATTGTACCTCTTGAAGGTGTAAGTATATCGTTCTTTGATATTTTCAAATCACCTTCTATTTGCTTTTTATGAACGACTTTGGATAAATATTTTTCCGTTGTTGGGCTTAATTGAAATAAATCCCTACCGCCTAAAAATTGTACTCCGTTTTCTTTATCAACATAAGTTCTACTAAAGCGACCTGGTAGTACAATATCATTTGTTAAACTTAAATCAGAAAGTTTAACTAATTCTTTAGCATTTAGTTTTAAAGCAGATTCCACCTGTTTAACTATTGGGATATGAAAAGAACCATCAAAACGCAATCTTAAATCACTCAATTTTGTGGTGTAATTTCTTAACTCGACTGAATTATCAAAGTATTCAGTTTTCAGTTCTTCAATTGGTTTTAATTGAAGTTCCTTATATAAAATTTGTTCTGCTTCATCAATCAAATCATTTGATTCATCTCTTAATTCATAAGAAGTAACTACAAGTTCATGAATTTCTCTTTTAAGTTGCTCTGGTGCGTTTGGTATTATTATACTTTGCAAATGTTCAGGCTCAATATGCTTAACTACTGCACCATAATTATTGGTTTGTAAAATCAGTTGCCCATCTGTTGTCTGAAAAAAAGCATAGGTATATCCTAAATCATATTTATTTTTGAAACCAACTCTTATAATATCGTCCGAATATAGTTTTCCTATGTTAGTTTTTGATGAAATTGTACATCTACCAATTGTACCTGATCTAGACATTAATAAATTGTCTTTTACAATTTCAATACCATTAAGAGTTTTATATGTTTTTGGTGAAATAAATTTTGTTGCTTTTGGTTTTATTTCGGTCATTTGAGAAGGTAGGAAAAATGGTTTTCCTTCTTTTTTTGAAACATAAATTCGTTTAAAACGACCAGGGTAAAAAGCATTATCTACTAATCCATTTTTTGACCATAGATTTATAAACCCATATTTATTATTCAATACCTTTTCTTTAGCAGTCTTTGCTTCCAAGTTAAAAGCGTTCGCTTCCAAACGTAACTTGTTATTTAATATTTCTGTTAATGATACAGAAGTATATTTGAGCTTATCTGGTAAGTAGGTATAATTTATTTCCTTTTCTACTTCTTGAAACTTATATGCTAAATTACTCTTATCTACCATGTTATTCCTTGTTTGTTCTTCCATTTACTAAAAACATTTGCAACATGAATAGTTTGGTCGTTTACAATTTTTTCTTGTGTTACTTCTTTTCGAGCTATTAAATTACCTTCTGCATCTTTTTCTTTTACAATTTCTTCAACTTCAAGCATCACAATATTACCTTTCTCATCACGCTTAAATATTTTTCCACCTCTTTTGTCGTGTCCAATATGGTCTATCATTGTCATGAAAATATCATAGTCAATTATTTGTCTTGATTTTTCTTCTTCAGTAATCTCTTCTTTGGTTTTCTTTTGGAGGAATAGGATAGAACATTGTGTTCCATTTCTTGGTTGGAATGCATCCGCATGTAAATCAACACTTGCAATTATCTTAGTATTTTTAACCAACCAGTAACGAATAAATTCAAGACCAGGTGCTCCCAATATGGAATCTGGTAAAACAATAAATAGCTGTTCTACCTCCTTCTTTTAGAAGTTGTATAATTCGTTCAATAAATAGTTGCTCAGGCGGAACACTCGACTGTAAACGGTTAGTTTTATGCCAATTTCCTTGCTCATCTTTAGACCAGATATAAGCAATTTCAAATTGCTCTAATATTTGTTGGTCTTTAATTGGAATTTTTGAACCAAAAGGAGGGTTCGTTACAATGACATCAAAATGTCCTAAACTTCTATGATTACGGATATCTCTTGCTGAAATCCCTAATGCTTTAGCTAGCTTCTTTTTGGTTTCTTCTTCCCATTCTGCTGGTGGTAATAATGAATTAAGTTGTAAAATATTCCCACTTCCATCATTATTCATTACCATGTTCATTTTGGTGGCTTTAACCAAGTCTGGGTTAATGTCAAAACCATAATAATTTTCAGCAGCTATTTCAGATATTTTATCGTTAAATACTTTTCTTATATCTGCACTCCAACCTTCTTCTTCTCCGTATTGGTTTTCCATTCTTTCACGTAGTGAATCAATTACAGAAGTCATTGCAGTAACGACAAATCCGCCCGTACCACAACTGCTGTCCAAAACACGTTCAGTTTCTTTCGGATTTATCATGGCTACTGCCATTTTCATTACATTTCTCGGTGTAAAAAACTCACCTCTATCTCCTCTTAAATTTGCTCCAACAATTTCTTCGTAGGCTTTCCCTTTTATGTCAATGTTAGTTGTTAAAAGAGCATATTTTTGAAGTTCTGCAACCAAATATGTAACCGTTCTTGGAAGTAATTTTATTTCGTCATTTTTATCAAAAATTTGTCCATGACGCTTTTTTACTTCTTCAAATATTTTTGAGATACGCTTGTAAACACTTGCTTGCCCATCTTTGTAATTTCGTTCTTTAGAAGTTGTAAAAAATTCTATTGGCTCAAGTAAATTTCTCTCATCATGTATTTTACAGAAAATTATCTTTAAGAACTCAAAAAAAGCAGGTTGCTTCTGTAATCCTTCGTTTACGTAAATAATGTTGTGACAAGTTTTGAAAGTGAAAAGTAAGTTGTCTTCGTATGCTTTAATTAACGTGTTTCGATTTGGTCTTTCCTGTTCATCTGTTGTTCCGTCAGCAGAAGGGATGTCGTTAAATTCTTCGTAAATGTATTTGCCTTTTTCATTTTTTACTTTCCTCCAAACTTCCTTATGCATTCCATTTGTCCACATTCCCCATTCGCAATTTGCACAAGCAGCCATGTAGGACTTCATTTGTTCAACTCCGTTGTTTTTGTCTGTTGGTTTAACAGCTTCTTTTTTACATTCAATGACTAACCAAACATTGTCTTGGTCTTTCATTTCTTCTTCTGTCGAATCTTCTGGAAATATTACAATGTCTGCACGTTTTTTACCTGACCCCATTTGTACACCATATTCAATTTTGACTTGGTCTTTTGAATATTTATGTTCGTTGATTAGTCTTTTTTCAACAGTCTGCCTAACGTATTCCTCTGGCGTGTCCTTTCGAATAGTTCCGTCAATATAATCTCTTAACTTCCCTTCGGGAATTGAAATGATAACCTTGGTTTCAATCATTTTTTATTTTTTATTTCTAACAAGCATATTAAAATAACTTGTAAAATATTGTATGCTTTTTTAATTCCTAAACATTAAAGAGTTCTATTGTTTATTTTCTCTTCCAGAAATGTTCTATATCAAGTTTTCTTTAAATTAATAGATGTATGATTAAGTGATGTGTGAAATTAATCGGTATTTCTATATGCAATATAGCGTTTAAGATTAAACGCAAAAATAATAAATACTTTTTTAGTTTTTTTTATTTATTTCAAATCATATACTTCTAAAAATCTTCTTACTTCACTTGGACGTAGTTTTTTTTTATGTTTGGCTACCTCAAAAGGTAAATGGCGTATCTCTGCGATAATCTCATTAATCGTTGCTCGCATTTCTCTCTCTGGTAGGTAATAGTATTTTTCAAATAGTTTCTTTTTACTGTAAATAGCGGTCATTGTTCGTGTGTTTACTGCTAATAGGCTTTCTCATAGACATACCCTGTAATGGTATTGTTGCCATCATACACATAAACCTTTTTGGGTTCGTGTACGTAACTGGTACTTCCTGACATTAGAATGTAATTGATAAGGCTCTGGTTGTCTAGCTTGTAGTAGTAACGCAAGGTTACTCGAATGATAAATGTTTCAAACTGACAAAAAAAATCTTCTTCGCTTATTCTACCGTCTTCATGGTATCTTTTTCCTCCGATATTGTCTTGATGTTCTTTAACAAAACTTAGCAACTTTTCGTAAGTGTTGGCTTGTAAATAAGCGACATACATCGGGTCTTGTTCTTTGGTTTTAGGTGGGGCTTCCGTTGTTCCTCCTTGTAATACTAATTCGTTTTCTAACATACTTTTTAAACTCTGTGCATTTCCGTGAAACCTCGTTTCGTTTACATTGGTTACATTTCTTGCGAGTATGGTAATGCCTTGTTGTTCGTCTTTGTAATTGGTATTGTGGGTTATTAGTATTGCTTCATTAGGGTATCTCGGGTGTTTGTGAATAGTTATTGTGGGTAAGATGTGTTCTATCACTCCTGATGTTCCTATGATTACTATATTACCATTTGCTGATTGTTGTATTTTCATGTTCTCTTTTTAATTGTACTTCTCTTTTTGCGTTTCCTTGCGCTTTATTGCGTTTTTCTTGCGTCTTCCAATACTGCTTTTCTTCTTGGAGTTCACACCATTTTTGATAACTGTTCATTGCTTATTTTTTTATCTAATTCTGATCTCCCAACGATAGACTGATTTACTGGCGAGCTTAATGGGTATTTCGGGGTTTCAGAGTTTCAGTCTCATACTACAAACCCTTTTTCTGTGTTGGTTGATGCTTTGTTATTCTTTTTATGCGGTTACTATTGTCGTGATATGTTGTTTGGTTTGATTGTCAAAAAACATAAGTTTATTGGTAGCGTTTGCATATTTGGACTTTTGAAATCGTTTGTACATGCTATTGATTAAGGTGTTGATGGTTTTATTATTTTTACTCAAATGGTTATACCAAACGGGATTTGCATAGGTGGTATGGCTTATTTTATACTTTAAATGACTGTTCCCATTTTTTAAGAGGATAACCATTTTTAGCTTGCTACATTGGGGACAGGTGATTTTGTGTCCTGTTCCGCAATGGCATCGGTTTTCTTTTTTGCTCATTTTTTATATACTGTTTTGATGATTATAGTGTATCATAGTGGACAATGCTGACAAATAGCTATGTGGTAAGTTGGTTTGCACATAGGTATATAGCTGTTTTGCCGTATAATTGCCCTTTTCATATTTCTTGATGGCTGTTGTAATTTTCTTTTGATAGGTCGCTTTGCGCTTTCTTGCGTTTTGTTGCGTTTGTCGTTGCGCTTTTTCTATTGCCTTTTGTTCCTGATACTTTACATGGGTTTTCCATACTTTATGCAAGCTGAAAAAGCCTATCTCATGGGTTTGGGTACGTGTTTTATCAAAGTACAACGAGGGATACAATGCGGTTACTTGTGATTTGATAAACCACTTGCGAGCAAACTCTAGTTTCCAACGGTATTCTTTGAGCTTTTGAATCAGGGTTGTCTTTTGAGTGATGTTTGTAAATAGTTCGTCGTTTAGGTAATTGATGGCTTTTTTCCATTCGCCTACATAGACATTGTGCTGTTTCCATAGTCTTGCAGAAGTTTTGATACAATCCTGTATTAAAATTGCCTTAAATTCTTCAGTCGTTACATTGGCGTAGAGTTCTATTTTTTGCAAATAGTCATAACGCAATCCTTTGTAATTATCATACATACCGTCTGCCAATTGTTGGGCTAGCTCTCTATCATCTTGCAATCGAGCTAGAAAATTATGTGTAAGCTGGCTGTTTGTGCCTTGGCTTGTTTTTTCTTGTTTTAAAAAATCAGGTAACAGGGCTTTAACTGCTTCGGAAGTTTGGCGCGGGCGAGTTGTTGTTTTCTTACTTATCACTGTGGTGTTCTTGTAGAAGCCGTCCGCAGGACATATAAATTCTTCCTTTTGAAATCCTGTGTTATTTACACAGTCTTTTATTTCTTTTTCTTTTAATAAAAAGGTTCTAGTAGTATCATTATTATCTGGTAATTCTTTCCAGTTCTCTTGTTTAAAAAATTGGTTTTCAATTCTTTTGGGTTTTGGTGGATTTCCGTCTAAAATTGTTAGAATTTCAGGGTGAAAATTAACCGCTATGGGTTTGTACTGGTTGGTATATGTATAGTTGATTAAGATGTTGGCTTCTCTAAGTCGTTTGATGTGGTTTTGCGCTGTTTTTTTACAAATAGCAAGTCTTGGTATCTCTGCAATGGTGTGTGTCGCTAATTTACGGTGGTCTATGGTTAGCTTTGGTAAGGCATTTTTTAATACACTGGTTGGACGATTCATTTCTAAGAGATATGAATTGCGTTGTTTTAGTTGGGCGATATAAAAGCCTACCAAGACATTAAATAAAAGCTCTGTGGTGTACTTGATGGTTGGTTTGCGCTTTTTTGCGATATAGTTTGCGTTTTTTTGCGCATTGAATTTTGCTACAGCTTTGTTGTAGTGAATTGTAAATTCACTACGGTGTTTCTTTGTAAAGTTTGTAACCTCTTGGGTTAGTGTTGGAGTGCTAGGAATTATAACCGTTTTGTTATACTCGGCTATGGCTTTGTTATACTCTACAGCTTGCTGATTGTAGCTATGTACATATTGACGGTAGTTATCCATCGTACTTTTCATAGCACTTCTATCTAGAAAAGGATAGTTGATATAGTTGTAGTGTTTACTTATCGCTTTTTCATGCTCTTTTCCCTTTTTTAAAAGTAAATAACCATGTTGGGTATTAAATTCCTCTACGGCTTTGTTGTATTGCGCATTGTTTAGCTTATTGCGCTGCGCATTGTCTTTAAATAGCTTGATAGCTAGTTGGGTGGTGGCATCCAACGTTGTGTTTTGTAAATACTCATGTACTTTTTGATTGTACAATCCTATCGCTGTGAGCGATACATTACTTTTTTTCATATCTTTGAGGTTCTTAAAAGGTTCTGCATCCTTGCAGAATTTTTTTCTTTTTCATAGCAATTTTTTAAACGGTTAGTGACAGCTAACCGTTTTTTGCTTTAAAAAAGCAACCCACAACCTGAATGTTGTGAGCTACTTACAATAAGTGCTTACTTATCGCTGTGGTGTTTTTGCGCTTTTTGCGTTTTTCATTGCGCTTTCTTTTCCATGGTTATTGTTCAAAGCTCTCTACTATCTTTTCTAAAAATTGAATTTTAGGGATATGGTATTTACCGTCTTGAAAGATTGCTTGAATGGTATTTTTATGGATGCGGTTTTTAACCGTGTTAGGATGTACCTTTAAATACTTTGCGCAACCATCTACAGTAAGCATCGTATCATTGGCATTAAAAATGGTTAAGGCTTTAAGGTTTACTTTTAACAAGTCTGCTTGGGTCATATTCAATTTTTAAATTTTTGTGCTATTTTTTATTTTTTGCTCACAAATACCAATAATATATCGTTAATTGCTATATTTGTGGACAATTATAGCGCAAAAATAAAATCAATTGTCAACTTTTAGAATAAATTGTGGACAAAATAATTTAAAGAAATTGATAAGATGTTGAAAACCAGTTCGGAAATTTTACAGGAGTTATTAGACCATTTAGGCATCAAAGCAAATCGCTTATCGGTTGAGATTGGAGACAATAGTAATTCTCGTATCTACTATGTAAGAAATGGAAGAAGTAAAATAAGCCCAAAGCTTGCCAAAGCGATTACTAATAGATACAAAGAGATTAACTACATGTATTTGCTTACAGGAGAGGGGGAACTTGTCAACAAGGATATTATGGTGAATACCAATGGGAATGTTTTTGTGGAAAAACCTGATGGTAGTTTTAACGTAACTACACGACTGATTCCTTTTGATGCCTATTCTTCTTTTTTAGAAACACTAGATGATGCAAATGTGATTTATGAATGGGAGGAAGTGACTTTTAATGTAGAAAAGTACGGTCGTGGTAATTACGAAGCGTTTAGAACTAAAAACGATAGTATGAACGGGGGAGGAATTAATGATACTCCTAACAGAGCTTTGGTATTGGGTAGAGAGCTTGGACGCCATCATTGGATGGATGGATTCAATCCTACTTTATACGGATGGATTATTCTTTCTAAGCACAATGTTTTTCACAAGGATATTATCGGACTGGATAAAGAAAACGGGACGATTATTTGCCGTAGTAGAAATAAAAGTCCCGAGTATTCAGATTTTGAGTTAGACCTTAATGAGGTATATCAAATTTTTAAAGTGATTAAAAGAACGTTTTAGACTTAATCAACTCTTTTTTGACTATAATATTCATTCCAGTGATTAAGTAGTTTCTCTGCATGTTCTGTTGGCGTAACTTTGATGTATGATAAAAAGCTTTTTTCAGAACTATGTCCAGTAATTTTCATAATAGAAAGAGAAGGGAAGTTCATCTTATATAAATTCGTTGCAAAAGACCTACGACAAGTGTGGGAACTAACTAATTTATATTTAGGATACATGCCTACTTTTTTACGGTAAATGTCTGTTTTCTCATCTTTAACCATGAGTGAACCTTTTACCTTATCGGTAAATCCAACCTCTAAGCAAACCTCCTTAATATATTCATTGAATTTAACGTCAGTAATCATTCTAGGCATGCCTCTTTTATTAATGACTTCTTTGATTTGATGGTGTAGGGGAATAACGACTTTAACCCCTGACGAATTTTTGGTCTTTTTAGGTTGTACAGTAATAAACTTATCATCCGTATTAATTTGAGGTAAGTTAAGAAAATCAGAAACTCTTAACCCTGTCCAAAGACCAATAATAGCCATGTCTCTACAATTTTGCAAACGTTCATTTTTTGAAAAATCGTGATTGAAAAGTGTATCGATTTCTTTTTCGTTTAGTGCTATTGATACACTTTCTTCTTTGATAACGGAGAACTCACTTCGTTTATAATCCTTATGAACATCATAGCCAAATTCTACATCAGCTACCTTAAGCAATTTTTTGATGTTTTTTATCAAATCTCCTGTATAGTTGACTGAGTATTTTTTGTTATCTGTGAGGTAGTGTACCAAGGCATCATAGACAACAATATCAAACTTGTTTATTTTGATTTTTGAACGTCTGTAAGTTTCAAACTCTTTTAATCGATTGTTTGTTTTTTTATAGTGCTTTATCTTGTCTGTTGTATAATTTCGTTTTGTAGAACGATTGATAAGATTAGGCGCTTTGATAAGAAAATCATCGATAAAATCAGTAAGGTATTCAAATCCTTTTTTTTCTGCTGCAACCTTTTTCTTGAAATGCTTGTCAAACTCTGTTTTTAAGAACTTTCGAGTTAGGGGTGTATTATTGATTTTACAGTTATCAATCAATCGTTCCAAAAAGGTATCATAGCGCATAATATTGGAAGTTATTTTTTTTAACTTCGCTCCACCGATTCCTTTTTTGGATTTTGGTAGTCTGTTTTCAAAATCCCAATTCTCGGGATTTATTTTTTCGCCAGTTGAATATTTGAAAATAGCCTTTTCGCTCTTTACATAGAATTGAATAATTATCAGTGTCTCTTTTTCTGACTTAGGTTCTTTTAAATAGAAATACATTTTTTGTTTTTTTACTTACCCCAAAGATACAATAGTGGTAAATATAGTGGTAAGAAAAATTGTATTTTTTAGTTTTTTTAATGAACATTTATAAACAATAATATTCATGTATATAGCTTTGTTGTTGGGGTTTTGAAAAAATAGAGATAATGATAAATAATATAATGTGACCCTCTCTGGGTCACAAAAACATAAAGCAGCAGATACAATTGTATCTACTGCTTTTTTTGGGGAAAATGATTAGAAAAAGTTGCTTAACTGAGGCAATATTACAAAACGGAAATTTGAAGTAATGTAACTAAAGTTACATAAGCCATATTTGAATTTTAAAAATTAAAATGAAACCTTTTTTTCTTATAAAATATACCGCTTTCTTTTTGGGGTTTATAGCTGTTGGAGTTAACGTAATAGAATCTATTTATGTGTACATATTTAATAAACCTATTTTTGTGCACTTTTATCTTGTAAAGAAGAAGTTGCCTAAGAAGAAGAAAGAGTTTTTAGTTGAAAATATAGCTTTTTATCAGAGGTTAAATGAAAAGCAAAAAGTATATTTTGAACATCGATTAACTAAGTTTATTAGAACCTATGACTTTATTGAAAGGGATGATTTTGAGTTAACCCCAGAAGCAAAAGTTTTAATAGCTACATCGTATGTCAAATTAACTTTCGGTATGCGAAGATATCTCACAGCTACATTCGATAAAATTATCGTATACCCAACCAGTTTTTATTCAACAATAACTAAACAATATCACAAAGGAGAGTTTAACCCTAGGCTAAAATCTATAGTGTTTTCTTGGGAAGATTTTTTGTTAGGAGATATTGTGTTAAATGATAACATAAACTTAGGAATTCATGAGTTTTCACATGCGTTAACTTTTCATGGAAGAAAATCGAAAGATGTAAGTTCTCGAATTTATTATAGATTGTTCGGAGAAATAACAAGTTTTATGAATGACAAAGCAAATATTGAAAGAATCAAAACATCAGGTTATTTTAGACCATATGCATTAACAAATAAATTGGAATTTGTTGCTGTAATTATGGAGCACTTTTTTGAAACTCCAGAAGACTTACAGCAACAATTTCCACAATTGTATAATAAGATTCAACTCATGTTGAATTATTCCATAGAATAAATTAATCTTTTACTTTAAAAACCTTGGTTAAAATATCATCTAGTAAACACCATTTGGTTAATGATGATTGTAATAAGTTGGCTCCTACAAAAGCAGTGAACCATAACCAATTACTATTTACTTTGATTGCTAGGGTTAAACTGATAAGTATAAAAGCTCCTGCAATACCGCGTACAATTCTATTTTTCATGTTACTTATAATTTTTACGTTCAATTAAATAATATACCAAAGGCACTACTAATAAGGTAAGTACTGTAGCTGTAATTGTTCCTCCCATTAAAGAGATAGCCAATCCTTGGAAAATAGGATCAAATAAGATTACAAATGCCCCAATAACTACCGTACCTGCTGTTAATAGTATAGGAGTGGTACGAACAGCACCAGCTTCAATCACAGCTTGCTTTAGCGGAACTCCTTCTGCCAAGCGTAAGTTGACAAAGTCAATCAATAAAACGGAGTTTCGAACCATAATTCCAGCGAGGGCAATCATTCCAATAAATGAAGTAGCTGTAAAATAAGCCCCCATCATCCAGTGTCCTAAAATAATTCCTACCATTGATAAGGGAATGGCAACCATCATTACAATTGGAGCTTTAAAGTTTTGAAACCAGCCTACAATCAACATATAAATAATAATGATTACTCCTAAAAAGGCAATACCTAAATCTCTAAACACCTCTAAGGTAATTTGCCATTCACCATCCCATTTTACGGTGTAATCATCTTCAAAATCGGGTTGTTTAATGTATAATTCGTTCAATTCATATCCCTTTGGAAGTGGAATTTCTTTTAACTTTTCTTCCATTCCTAAAATAGCATAGGCAGGACTTTCCAATTCACCAGCCATGTCTGCCATCACATAAACTACACGCTTTTGATTTTTTCGATAAATACTTTTTGCGCTGTTTTTTTCTTCAATAGAAACCAAATCACTTATAGAAACCATAGTACCGTGTTGCGATTTAATCTGTAACTGAGCAATATCTTGAACAGAAGACTTCTCTTTCTCATCCAAAGCAAACACAATTCCTACTTGATTAGAAGCATCTTCATCATATAAAGTTGAAACCGCTCTGTTAGACAATGCCATATTCAATGTGTAAGCAATTTGCTGAGGTACCACACCATACAACATTGCTTTTTCCTTGTCGATTACAAATTCATATTCAGTTTGATTGTCTTCTACCATCCAATCGATATCTACAACGTCATTTGTATTATGTAAGATGTTTTGAACTTCATTAGCAATTTCAATTTGCTTTTCATAATCTGGCCCGTACACTTCTGCAACAATGGTAGATAATACAGGAGGCCCTGGTGGAACTTCTACTAATTTTACATTTGCTTTGAACTTTTTAGCAATGTTTTGAATGTCACCACGCATTGACTTTGCGATATCATGACTTTGTATGCTTCTATCTTTCTTGTCAACTAAGTTTACTTGAATGTCTGCCATATTATTACCACCACGTAAATCGTAATGACGCACTAACCCGTTAAAGGTAATAGGAGCAGAAGTACCCACATAACTTTGGTAGTTTACTACTTCTGGTCGTGTAGCTAAGTACTGTGCAATTTCTTTGGTTACTGCATCGGTACGTTCTAACGTGGTGCCTTCAGGCATATCAATTACTACCTGGAATTCATTTTTATTATCAAAAGGCAACATTTTTACAGCTACCGATTTGGTAAAGAACAACGACATAGAACCTAATAATAAAACAATCGTGATTCCTAAGAATGCCCAACGCTTGGTTTTGTTTTCAATCAACGGACGTTCGAATCGCTCATACAATTTATAGATTAGCGTGCTTTGCATAGCTTTGGTTTCGTCTTCTTCTGCCTTTTCCTCCGCACCGTGCTTGTCTTTTTCACGTAAGAAAATATATCCTAAATATGGAGTAATCGTTAATGCAACAAATAATGATAAAATCATAGCGATAGAAGCTCCAATAGGCATCGGACTCATATAAGGTCCCATTAATCCAGAAACAAATGCCATTGGTAATACCGAAGCAATTACGGTAAAGGTTGCCAATATGGTTGGGTTTCCTACTTCGTTAATAGCATATAAGGCAGCTTGTTTAAACGGCAGTCGCTTCATTTTAAAATGCCTGTGCATATTTTCGGCAATAATAATGGAATCATCTACCACAATGCCTGTTACAAATACCAAAGCAAACAAGGTAATTCGGTTTAAGGTATAATCTAACATGTAGTAACTTAACAAGGTAAGCGCAAAAGTGATGGGTACTGATAAGAATACAACTAAACCACCACGCCATCCCATGGCTAACATTACCACTAACGTTACTGCGATAATTGCACCGATTAAGTGTAATAATAATTCCGATACTTTTTGAGAGGCTGTTTCACCATAATTACGTGTAACTTCAACATGTACATCATCAGGAATCAAGTTGGTACGTAAATGATCAACCTTAGCCAAAATAACATCGGCAATTTGCATTGCATCTGCACCTTTTCGTTTAGCTACCGATATGGTTACCGCTGGATACTCTGATTGATATGTCGAAGCATTACTACTCGCTTGTCCGTACCCAAAACTTACATAGTTTTTAGGAATTTCTGGACCGTCTAGTACGTTCGCAACTTGTTTTAAATAAATCGGTTGATTTTGTTGTACACCAACGACTAAGTTTTTTACATCTTCAGCAGATTGTAAAAACTTTCCTGTAGTTACTAAAAACTCGGTATCATTTTTATCATAACTTCCAGCACTCAGTTGCTGATTGCTGGCTTTTAGCATTTCAGTAACCGATAAAAAGTCTAGCCCACTAGCAGCTAATTTATCTTTATCTACGACCACACGTACTTCACGATTTCTACCTCCAATTTTTTGAGTAATCGCTACATCGTTTACCTTTTCGATTTCGTTGGTAAGTTCTTGTGCCATTTGTTTTAATTGATAGTCATCATAGTTTTCACTCCATAATGTCAACCCTAACATAGGTACATCATCAATTGCACGTGTTTTTACCAAAGGCATCGTAACATCTTTCGGCACTTGATCCATATGTTTTTTAATCTCATTGTATAGTTTTACGAACGAGCGCTCGATGTCTTCTCCAACATAAAACTGAACAATGACCATTCCTTGTTCTTTCATCGAAGTAGAGTATACGTACTCTATTCCTTTGATGTTAGAAATTATTTTTTCTAAGGGTTTGATAACTCTCGATTCTACCTCTGTAGGGCTCGCTCCTGGATACCCTACAAAAATGTCAGCCATAGGCACATCAATCTGTGGTTCTTCTTCTCTCGGAATTAAAAAAGAACTGTACACACCAATTACCATAAACACTACCATTAGTAAGATGGTAAGTTTAGAGCCTATAAACCCTTTGGCTATTTTTCCTGCTAAACCTTCTTTCATTTTATATAATTTGAAAATTTGTTGATTTGAAAATGGGGTGATTGATTCATTTTCAAATTGATTTTATTGAATTGTAATGTTCGCTCCGTTGTAAAGTTTACCTTCAGAAGAAACAATGTAGCTTTCATTGGTTGATAAGCCTGATAAAACTTCTACTTGATTTCCAAAAGTTCTTCCTAAGCGTAACCAACGCAACACAGCAGTATTACTTTGACTTACCGTATAAATTCCTGATAGTTGTCCTTTGTGTACTAAAGCTTCTGAGGGAATTAAAACCATATCAGTACTTTTTTGTGTTTTTTCAATAGGAAACTGTACCGTTGCAAACATTCCTGATAATAATTTGATATTGGTTTTATCTAGGTTAATTTTAACTAAGTATTGTCCACCAGTATTTTTTGCTGAGGTACTAACTTCCGATACGTTACCTGTAACTGTTTTGTTGATTGATTTGATAGTTACATCAACCTTTGTATCCTTTTTAATTTGAGAAATATCACTTTCTGGTACTAACGCAGTTACTTCAAATCCGCCTTTTCCTTCTACAGAAATTAAGGGCATTCCAGGATTCGCCATTGCACCTTTATCAATAAATTTGTTCGTTACTACTCCTGAAAATGGAGCTCTAATATTAGTATAAGCAAACTGAGAGTTGATTTCATTTCTTAGCTGTTTTGCTGCTTCTAAATTCGCTTTGGCAATATTGTAATGAACAGTGATATCGTCAAATTCTTTTTGAGAAGCACTGTTCTGTTCAAATAAGTTTTTAAAACGATTGTAATCTTTTTCAGCACTTGAAAATCCTGCTTTTGCTTTAATAATATTGGCTTCTACTTGTGCTTTTTTGGCTTGTAAATCACTGTTATTGATAGATATTAATAATTGACCTTTATTTACCTTATCACCAACTTTTACATGTATGTTGGTTACATAGCCCATCATACGAGTACTTAATTCAGCACTATTGGTAGCTTCCACTTTTCCGCTTGCTGTTATAAATGGATTGGTATCATTAGCGGTTACTTTAGTAATTTTTACAGCTACCGTTGGTTTGTTGCCATTATTTGTTGTTTCTTTTTTACCACAACTTATTGCTAAGAGTGATGTGGCAAGAGCGATTGTATATATGGTTTTCATTTGTTCGTTTTTACTATTGATTATTTTTTAGTTTACTACCTCAAAGCAAACCTACGAGGTGTCCAAAGGAAATTGATTTAAAAAAATCGACACAAGTGTCGGAGCATTTTAAATCTCACTTAGTGAGTTAAAAAATGTAAATAAGCTTTGGTATAGTTATATTGATATACAGTTTGGTAATATTCTAATTGTTTTTGAGCGTATTGTGTTTCAGCAGTTAATAAATCGGCCGTTTTCTCTAATCCTTCTTTAAATCTGTTTTTTCTGATTCGTAAGGCTTCTTCTGATTGTTTTAAAGCTAATTCGGTTAACTTTAATTGTTCCTTAGCATCGTTTAACAATCGTTTAGTGTTGTTTAACTCTAATTGACTTTTAGATTTGTACTGTTCGTATTCTAATCTTGATTTTTCATACTGAGCTTTACTTTTTTGTGCTTTTCCGTAGCGTTTAGAGCCTTTGAAAATATCCCAAGTTAATTGTGCTCCAACTACATAACCACTTGCATCTGCATTGAAAATTTTATCATCGTATAATTCGTAACTACCAAAAGCATTTAAGCGTGGAAGAAAATCCATTTTATCGGCTTTGTGCATTTTTTGATAAGCCTCAGAAGCTAATTCCATAGCTTTAATATCTGAACGTTTTTCAGAAATAGTAACGTCAGCTAGTTGATTCGTTAAGTGTACTTGCAAACTATCTGAAGGTTCATAAATGTTGTTTTGTGTTTCATTCATTAAAAAAGACAAATAGTTAGAAGCATTTAGTACATTGCTTTTTGCTGTTTGTAACTGGTTTTTTACTTCAGTAACTCTAACTTCAACAGCTAGTACATCTGCACGTTGTAAATATCCCTGCTTAAAGCTGTTTTCTGCCATTTGTTGGTTTGCTTCTGCAGCTTTTAATGCTTTTTCTAATACTGAAACTCCCTTGTGAGCTAATTGCAATTGCATGTATGCTTTTTCTACTTCAAGTAATAAGTATTCTTGAGTACGTTGTGTTTGCAAGTTGGTTGCTTCCATTTTAGTTTTAGCAGCCTTACGTTGGTAAATACCGTCTAAATTCACTAAAGGTTGTTGTACTTCAATTTTAGTAGCGAAGTTTTGTGTTCGTTTCGGGTTATTTAATAAATCAGGATTGAAATCTGCCTGTGTTAAAATTTCCTGATTCAACTTACTACCAAATGTCATTAGCGGATTCGTAGTTATAATTCCTGTATGAGAAGCAGTAATATTTGGCAAGAACACAGCGTTGGTTTGCTTGTAATCGGCACGTGCTTGCTGATAGTTTTGTTCAGCTATTTTTAAAGAGGTATTATTTTCCTGAACTCTTTTCAAAACCTCACTTTTGGAAATGGAAGTTTTAGTTTGAGCTAGGGTAGTAGCAGTTATAAAAAGTGCTAGCGTAAATAAACGAATATATGATGTTTCCATTTTTACTGTTTTATAACAGCAAATTTAGTGGGAACATATACGGTAGTCAGTAACTTTAGTTACAGAGTCGTATGGTTTTAAAAGGTATGCCTTAAGTAAGCTTATGTTAAAATAGGCTAATGTTCGCCATAGTCTACATCATCCATTTTTCCTTTAAAAACTTTATACTGAATAACAAAATAAACAACTACTAGTATCGCAGCTATAAAAAACCAATTTAAACCTACAGACAAACCATACTCGTTAGCAGCTACATTGTAAATTGTTAAATCAGGATTGATGCTATTGGTTGAAGGTAAAACTTTAGGGAAAATTGATGCTACTGTAGTTGCTAAACCTCCCAATAAAAACAAAGAAGAATATAAAAATCCAGTGATGTGTTTTGTGTACTTTTTTACGTTGAATAAACCAAATAACCCTACAAAAGTTAGTAGAGGGAAAATCAATAGAAAAGGGTGCTCTATGAAATTATGAAATGGTTTAGGTTCTATAACATGCCAAGCGATTAATGAAATAATTACTAAGCCTAATAAAACAAAAGAAAGAGCAAAAATAACTTTCTTTAGCTGGTTGTTAATACTAGCATTGGTTTTGAAAATAACCCAATTGGCACCATGGATAGTTAGTGATACAACTGCAATAATTCCCAGAAGTAAAGTAAACCAGTCTATAACACCAAGTGTTTCAGAATGAGGAGAGAATTCAGAATTCCATAAAGGGAGGAAAAAGTAATGTGCCTCATGAGTAGAAACACCATCTACAACGTTACCTAGATTAACACCACGTACAACATTTCCTAGTGCCACTCCAAAAAATAAGGCGAGAAGTAGACTGGCAATTCCAAAAGCTTTGTCCCAAATGCTTTCCCATATTCTATTGTGTATTTGTCCACGTAACTCTAAACCAATAGCTCTAAAAATTAGTAGCCATAAAACCATCATTAAAGGAAGATAAAAACCACTAAATGAAGAAGCATATAAAGTAGGGAAAGCAAAAAAGAGGACACCTCCCGCAGCGATTAACCATACTTCGTTCGCATCCCAAAAAGGACCTATTGCTTTTACGACTTTCTTTTTATCTTCTTCTTTTTTAGCAAAGAATAAGTGAATAATTCCTGCTCCAAAATCATAACCATCTAAAATAACATAAATGGCCAACATCGTAACTAATACTATATACCAAAAAAGTTCCATAATTTAATGTGTTGTTTGAGGTCCTTTGTTAATGATTTTTCCTGCTAAAATTAGAAATAACATTCCTAATAGTAGATATAATCCGATAAATCCTAAAAGAGTAAATAAAGTGTTTCCTGAGGATACTGTAGGAGATGCTCCAGCAGACGTTCGTAGTAAATTATAAACTAACCAAGGTTGACGGCCAAGTTCAGCAGTATACCAACCAGTAGTGTTGGCAATATATGGGAATGGAATCATGAAGAGTAAAGACCATAAAATCCATTTTGTTTGATATAATTTTTTTCTGAATAATTGTACAATGCTAGCTAACATTAATGCAATAAAAATAGTTCCTAAACCTACCATTATATGATATGCATAATACAAACCCGGTATGTTTGTTGGGTAGTTTTTTTCATCAAACTCATTGAGTCCTTTAATCTCTGCATTCCATTCTTGATAGGTTAAAAAGCTCAAGATGTTAGGCACAGCTATTTTATTATCTAATTTTTTTTCCAGCATATTTGGTTGTCCAATTAGCACTATTTCAGAACCTCCTTTTTCTGTTTCAAATATTCCTTCCATAGCGGCAAAGGTTATAGGTTGATATTTGACAACATTTTTAGCGGCTAAATCACCTGTAGGAAAAGCAACCAGAATAGATGCTATAACTCCAAAAATAACTCCAGTTTTTAAAAATAATTTTCCAAATTCAACATGCTTTTTATTTAAAAGATAAAGAGCTCCAATACCAGCTACTACGAAAGAACTTGTTACCAAGGAAGCAGCCTGATTGTGCAAATAAGAAGGCCATAACCATGGGTTTGAGAATAAGGCTGAAAAGTTATTTAATACAAACTTACCGTTGGCCAGTATTTCATATCCTACAGGGTTTTGCATCCAAGAATGTGTAGCTATAATTAGAAAACCACTTGCCCAAGAGCCTAAAAAGACAAGGAATCCAGTTAAAAAGTGAAGTTTGTGTCCTAGTTTTTTCTCTCCAAATAAAAATAGCCCTAAAAAGGAAGATTCTAAGAAGAAAGAAAACATTCCTTCCATGGCTAATGTTTGACCTATAATACCACCAGTAAGTTCAGAGAATTTTGCCCAATTAGTTCCAAATTGAAATTCCATAGGGATTCCAGTGACAACTCCCATAGCAAAGTTTAATGCAAATATTTTCATCCAAAACTTAGCAGCATCGTTGTATTTTTCAATTTTAGTCCTTAAAAATTTCCATTTGAAGAAAACTATCATGAGTGATAGTCCCATGGTTAATTGCGGAAATAAGTAGTGAAAGGTAATGGTAAAAGCAAATTGCATTCTATCATAAAAGAGCATGTCTTCCATATTGAAGATAGTTTATGAGATTATTAAATAAGAACGTTTTTTGTAGTAGATAAAGTGTTATAAAAATAACGATATTATTTCATATAACCGTTAATAATAGTACCCAAATCGTTTTATATAACATTCCCGATTGTTGCCATAATAGCTTATTTTCTTTAAAAAAGTATAAAAATGGGAACTCCTTTGTTTATTTTAGAAAATTTACTCATCGTTTTAATATTTACCATAAAGGTAGAACGATCCTCTTAAAAAAAATGTAACTTAAGTTACAAGATTAAAGTTCTAACACTTTAACTTGATTTCTATTTAGTTCTATTTTATCTTGCTTTTCTAAGGCTTTTAAAAGTCTTGAAATAACTACTCTAGAAGTGTGTAAATCGTTAGCTATTTGTTGGTGTGTTACGCTAATTGTTTCATTTTGATTTACTAAGGCTTTGTCTTTTAGGTATTTTAATAAACGTTCATCCATGTTTAAAAAAGCAATAGTGTCAATAGCATCAATGAACTCTTGTAATCTACTATGGTAGCTATGCAAAATAAATTCTTGCCAGTTTTTATACTTGCTTAGCCATTCACTCATTTTTTGTTTAGGAATCATCAATAGTTTTACATCGGTTTCAGCCACAGCTTTGATTTTACTTTTAGTTTGCCCCATACAGCACGAAAGGGTCATGGCGCAAGTGTCTCCCTTTTCTATATAGTATAAAACTAAGTCGTCTCCTTCTTTATCCTCACGTAAAATTTTTATGGCACCACTTAATAACAGAGGGATAGAAGTAATGTAACTGCCAATATCAATAATAACTTCATTAGCTTTTACTTCTTTAGCTATAGCAACATCAGCTATTTCTTTTAATAATGCTTCCTCAAATAAATAACCGTAGTATTTCTGTAAATCTTCTATCAAGATAAAATGTTTTTGTAAAAATAGTTAAATAATTACATTTTTAGATAGAAATAAAATAGATGAAAATCTATGATTTTAATCAGGTTTATACTTGTTTTTATTACTGAAATTTGAAGTAAATAATAACACAAAACCTTACAAAGATGAAAAAAAGAATACCAGTTTCTGTTATAATGACTAAAGATGTAATTACATTAAGTAGTACTGATGATTTAATGACGGCAGAGAAAATATTTAAAAAAGAACATATACGACACATTCCAGTAGTTAGTGGAAATGAAATAAAAGGAATGTTAAGTTATACAGACTTATTACGAATAAGTTTTGCAGATGCAGTTGATGGAAATGAAACCGACGTTGATACTGTAGTGTATAACATGTTTACAATAGACCAGGTAATGGCAAAAAACCTGGAAACTGTAAATTCTAGTACTACAATTAAAGAAGTTGCAGAGATTTTAGCAAAAAAAGAGTTTCATGCTTTGCCAGTTGTTGATAATAATGAATTAGTAGGGGTTGTAACTACCACTGATTTAGTTTATTACCTATTAGAGCAGTTTTAGCTTTGGTAGAAGGAGATTAGTAAGGTTAAAATTATGGATAAGCCTTACTTTTATTACGGTTTTTTAGGAGATAAGTTCTGCTTAAGGTCTTGTTTTTTGAGAAGATTAAAACATTTTGTTGTGTTGAAAAATATTACAAATTTAGGTTTGATTCTAAATAAGTCAGAGCAAAAATCCATTCAAGGTGGATGGACTTACGTAATGTGTACTAGATGTGAACCTCTTCCTTCAGGTTATATTTGTATGAATGAGATTTTTTGCGAGCCTAATTAAAAAAGTAAAAAGCTATATAATTTATGTTATATAGCTTTTTTAGTTAAAAAATAGTGTAGTTTAGACACGATTGTTTTTTAAAAGTAGTCTTAATTTATAATAGCTTTTAAATTTTCAATTGTTTCGGTAGGGTTATCACTTTTGAAAACAAAACTACCAGCAACTAACACATCAGCACCAACTTCTACAAGTTTATTAGCGTTTTGGTCAGTTACACCACCGTCAATTTCAATTAGAGTAGAAGATTCACTAAATTGAATTAAGTTTTTTAACTGTTGAATTTTTTTGTAAGTATTTTCAATGAATGATTGTCCTCCAAATCCTGGGTTTACACTCATAATACAAACTAAATCTAAATCTTTAATAATATCTTCTAAAACTGCGATAGGTGTATGTGGGTTTAAAGCAACCCCAGCTTTCATGCCAGCTGCTTTTATTGCCTGAATAGTTCTGTGTAAGTGTGTACAAGTTTCATAGTGTACCGTTAAAATGTCGGCACCCAAATCTGCAAAAGTCTGAATGTAGCGATCAGGATCTACAATCATTAAATGTACATCAATTGTTTTAGTAGCGTGTTTTGTAATTGACTTTAAAACGGGCATTCCAAAAGAAATATTTGGAACAAAAACACCGTCCATAATGTCAATATGAAACCAATCTGCTTTACTATTATTAACCATTTCAACATCACGTTGTAGGTTTCCAAAATCAGCCGCTAAAATTGATGGGGCTACAAGTTTTTCCATTAATATATAAGTTGTTGTGTTGTTATTATGTGCAAATATAGTTAAAACTAAGGGCATTAAAATCAAAAAGAAAGCTCTCATATTTGAGAGCTTTCATTCATTAATCAAAAACTAATAGTTACGATAACTATTTGTTGTTGTTTATATTATTAGCCTAAGTAGGTCATTAAAATCTTACTACGTGATGTGTGTTTTAATCTTCTGATAGCTTTTTCTTTAATTTGACGTACACGTTCACGAGTTAAATCAAATGTTTCACCAATTTCCTCTAAAGTCATTGGTTGGTGCTCTCCTAAACCAAAGTATAATTTTACTACATCAGCCTCACGAGGTGTTAACGTTTCTAACGCACGATTAATCTCAATACGTAAAGATTCGTGTAGTAAAGTTTTATCAGGATTTGGTGATTCACCCGAGTTTAATACGTCATATAAGTTAGAATCTTCGCCCTCTATTAAAGGGGCATCCATTGATACGTGACGACCTGAGTTTTTCATTGACTCTTTAACATCATTAACAGTCATGTCTAATTTCTTAGCAATTTCCTCAGCACTTGGTGGGCGCTCGTTTTCTTGCTCTAAGAAAGCATACATCTTATTAATTTTGTTTATGGAACCAATTTTGTTTAATGGTAAACGTACAATACGAGATTGCTCAGCTAAAGCTTGTAAGATAGATTGACGAATCCACCATACTGCGTATGATATAAATTTAAATCCACGAGTTTCATCAAAACGTTTCGCAGCTTTAATTAATCCTAAGTTACCTTCGTTAATTAAATCAGGTAATGTTAATCCTTGGTTTTGGTATTGTTTTGCAACTGATACAACAAAACGTAAGTTAGCCTTGGTTAGTTTTTCAAGGGCTCTTTGGTCACCAGCTTTAATTCTTTGTGCTAATTCAACTTCTTCATCAGCAGTAATTAAATCTACCTTTCCTATTTCTTGCAAATATTTATCTAAAGACGCGGTTTCTCTGTTGGTAACCTGTTTTGTAATTTTAAGTTGTCTCATCTACTTCAAGTGTATTTTTAATTTATCAATCAGTCTACATTATCTTATACGTATGCAATTAAAATAATGTTACAAAGTTTTTTGTATTTCTTGAAAAATTTCGTCTCTTTGTTAAAGAAATGTTAAAATCTGTTGTTTGAGCAATAATTGAGTGACCATCTGGTAGAGTAGGTGTCTAAATTAATGTGTAACTAAGAAGGAAACTAACTGTACTGCCCCTTGGAGAGTATTGATGTAAAAAAAATAAGCGACGAAGATTTAGTTCGTAAAATAGTAGAGAAAAATGATACTCATTTGTTTGCTGTTTTATACGATCGTTACGCTGGTGTGGTGTATAATAAGTGCTATGGGTTTTCCAAAAGTAAAGAAGAGGCTCAAGATTTAACACATGATGTATTTATTCGTTTATTTGTTAAATTGAGAACTTTTAAAGGAAAATCTAAGTTTTCTACTTGGTTATATTCTTTTACTTACAATTTTTGTGTTAATTATGTACAGAGAAATAAAGAGAAGAAAAAAGAAAGAGTAACGGTAGTAACAGATGAAATAAGAGAGGAAAGTAATATTGATGATATAGATGACGCTACACTGTTCGAGTTAAAGTCAGATAAATTAGCTAAAGCACTAGAAATGATTTCTCCTTTAGAGAAAATGATTTTATTAATGAAGTATCAAGATGAAATGAGTATTAAAGATATTTCAATAGGATTAGATTTAGGGGAAAGCGCAGTAAAAATGCGATTAAAAAGAGCTAAAGCGAAAGTGGTGAAAGCGTATAACGAATTGTAATAAATTATGGATAATCCATTTAAAAAAATATTACATAACGAAGAATTGCCAGAAGTACTAAAAGATAAGGTGCTTAATGATGTGGCAATGATAAAGCTATCAATAGATATGGCTGATTTATTCGTGGTTAAATACCCCAGTGCAATTGTTGATTTAATTGGGGGTACAGAACCAAACGGAAAAAAGAAGTGAAGTAATCCAGACTAACCAAATATACCACTATACATAAAAGTTATGAGTTTTTTAAAGATAGATTTTTTAACCCCTTTTAAGAATATTTTTCAAGATATAGTAGATTCACTACCAACAGTAGCGGGTTTTTTAGCTTTTGTAATCCTCTCTTGGCTTATTATAAAGGTCTTTTTATACCTTGTTAGAAAAGCATTAGCAAAAACAAAAATAGATGAATGGTCAAAGAAACTTAGACAGACAGAAATTTTTGGAAGTAGTACGATAAACATCGTGCTTACCAATGTTATCTTGGCTGTGCTAAAGTGGTTTTTGATTTTTGTTTTTGTAATGGTCGGTGCCGAAATGTTTGGTTTAACTGTAGTATCCGATGGAATTAGAAGTTTTTTTGCGTATTTACCAAACCTATTAACAGCGGTAGGTATTTTTGTAGGTGGAACTTACTTAGGAACTATGGTGAAAAAAGCTATTCAATCCATGTTTAAATCTATTGAAGTTTCTGGAGGAAACCTAGTAGGCAATATTGCTTTTTATCTTATTGTTGTATTTTTATCTATAACAGCACTAGATCAAGCAGGAGTAGATACATCAGTAATTAAAAGTAATTTAACTCTTTTAATAGGGTCTGTGCTATTAGCTTTTACCTTAGCTTTTGGGTTTGGTGCAAGAGATGCTGTTTCAAGATTACTTTTTGGTTATTATTCTAGAAAAAATATTTCAATAGGAGAAAAAGTTATAATTAATGATATAGAGGGAGTTGTTGTAGCTATAGATAATATATGTATTACAATAAATACAGAAGCAGGAAAGGTTATTTTACCTATTAAAGATGTGGTTAACAATAAAATAGTTGTAAAAAAGTGATGAGATTAACATTTTTTTATATCTTTGAAAACGCTAAAAACAATGTTTTTAACAGTACGATAGATTTCGGGGGACTTCTATCCAACTAATAAAGAGTAATCTTTATGAAACAAGACCGCATTTTGCGGTCTTTTTTTGTGAGTTTTTTTTAAAAAAAATGTGACCTTAAAAAATAAAGTGTGTCTAATAAGTATAGAGTAATAAGATTTCGGGGGACTTCATATTATTTTTAAATGTAAAAAGGCTTTCTAAATTTAGAAAGCCTTTTTTTATTGTATGTGTTTTAGATAAAAATATTACTCAAAAGCTAAATGTAAAAACACTCCTCTAGTTCCTAGGAAATTAATAGGATCCGTCCATTGAGAAGAAGGTTTGTTGTCATATTTAACTTCATTGTTAATAGCAAAAACACCTCTTATTGAAGGAGAAAACTTAAAATAACTTAAATAAAAATCTACACCAATGCCAACTTCATACATAAAATTATTTGTTGTAGTCCTGAACTCACCAGCAAAGTTGTCATCACTATTTCTCTCATTGCTTGAAAAGTTATGGTCGTATGAAAGCCCTCCAATAACATAAGGTCTCATGTTATTAAGTCTGTTTGTGCTTAATTTTAAAAGGAGAGGTAAATGTAGGTAAGTGGCGCCTACTTCACGAGTGTTTATGTTATCTGCACCAGGAATATGTTTAAAACGCAATGTTTTCGTGTTAGACATTAATCCAGGTTCAAAACGAAGGTTAATGTTGTTATGTAGTCTTAAATCGGCAATTAAACCTACATTAAAACCAATAGATGACTCAATTTCAATTTCGGCATCGTCAAAATCACTAGGAGCATAGGAAATTTTGTAACCATTATTATTTGCACCTAGGTAGAAACCATAATGAAAAAGAGGTTTATCAAAACTAGGAAGTTTTAATATTTTTTCTCTTTGAGCTTGTGATGATAATGACACTACTAAAATTCCGAAAAGTAAAAGCTTTTTTAACATACTATTTTAAAGCGGTATAAATTGATGCAACACCAAATGTTACAGGTATATTCTTTGCATTCTTAAACCCGTTTTTTTGTAAAATATTGTTGAAAGCCTTTCCAAAAGGAAAAGTATTTGCTGTTTCTGATAAATATGAATACGCAACTTTATCTTTTGAAAAGAGTTTACCAATAATAGGTAAAATATAATTGGTATACAATTTATATCCTTGCTTAAAAGGAAATTTGATTGGGTTAGAGGTTTCTAATACCACAAATTTACCTCCAGGTTTTAATACCCGTAATATTTCGGTTAAACCTTTGTCTAAGTTTTCAAAGTTTCTAACTCCAAAAGAAACAGTAATTGCGTCAAAAGTATTATCAGGAAAAGGGATGCTTTCACTATCACCAACAATCATCTTAATTTTATTTGATAAGTTAGCTTTAGTTATTTTTTGTCTTCCTACTTGCAGCATTCCTTCAGAAATATCTAAGCCTACAATCTTTTCAGGGTTTAATTCAGACATCATCAAAGCTAAATCACCTGTACCAGTTGCTATATCTAAAATTTGTTGAGGATTATTTTCTCCTACTAATTTTACTACTTTTTTACGCCAACTAACATCAATTCCTAAAGAAATAACACGGTTTAATCCGTCGTAATCTTCAGAAATATTGTCAAACATTTGAGCAACTTGCTCTTTCTTTCCTAATTCAGAATTTTTATATGGTTTGATCTTTTCAGACATGTGTTTTATTTGGTTTACGGTTAACTACCCGTTAATAGCAACGACTTCATTAATTTGGTTAGGTAACATTTCTTTAAGCATGGTTTCAATACCATTTTTTAATGTTACTGTTGATGATGGACAACCACTACAAGCCCCTTGTAAAACAACACTTACTCTTTTGTTGTCGGCATCGTATGATTGAAATGCGATATTACCACCATCAGAAGCTACTGCAGGCTTTATATACTCATCTAAAATATCAACAATTTTAGCTTCAGTATCGGTTAAACTCTCTTTAGGAACTTCAACGTTTTGCGTAGTTTGTTGTTTAGGTAGTTCAGTAATGATTTTTTTACCTTCTTGTATATAGCTGCGAATAAAGGTACGTACTTCTTGGTACACTTCATTCCAATCAATCATGTCATACTTTGTGATTGATATGTAGTTTTCAGAAATGAAAATTTCTTTTACAAAAGGAAAGCTAAATAATGCTTGTGCTAAAGGAGAAGATTTGCTTGCTTCTTCAATGTTTTTGAATTCAACATCAGTTTGTGTTAAAGCTTTGTTGGTTCCAAATTTCATTACTGCTGGGTTTGGAGTAACCTCTGCATATACTTCAACAGCATCTTTCTTAGTAGTTTCTTCTTTTACTACAGAACTACCACTTTGTATATAAGCTTCTATTTGCTCGCGAACCTCTTCTTCAACATCGCTCCACTCAACAATATCATATCGTTGAATAGCAATGAAGTTAGCTGTAACTAATACTTTTTTCACAAAAGGAAGATGAAATAGCTGTTGTGCTAACGGAGAGTTTTTAGCCTCGTCTATATTATTGTATTCATAACTACCACCATTGACTAAAATTTTGTTACTAACAAACTTTAGAATGGTTTCGTTATTGGTTTCTTGTATGTTTATTTTTGTTGAACTCATAAGTTGTAAATAAGAAGCAAAATTACGGTAAAAAACTGAGAAATGGATATATAAAAAGTCCTGCATATAGCAGGACTCTTCTTCTATGTTTTTTATGAATTATAAACTGAAAGTAATTGTTCCAGAAATTCGTGATGTATCAGTTGTTAGTTCGATAGGATTCACATCAACAGCTGGTGAGTTGTATATATGATACGGACTGTTGTTTTCTGAATTAGTGTAAGATAAATCAAATTTAATGTTTCCAAAGTTATAACCAAGTCCTAATGAAAATCCAGAAATGTTATCATCGTCTAAAGCATTTTTATAAGGACTTTGCTCATAATGATAACCACCACGAACACTCATTTTGTCAAAACGCCACTCAGTACCAATATTTAAGGAGTGGGTACCTTTAAAGTCATTATCAAAGTTTTGATTAGTTTCTGTAAAAAAAGGATCGTTTTCTCTATATTTTGTACCACTGTAGTCTTTGTATGTATAATCAGCACTTATTAAACCTTGTTTGCCAAAAACAAATGCTGTACTAGCTGTAAGTTTACTTGGAGTTCGTAGTCTGAAAATGTTTGAGTTAAATTCTTCACCGCTATCTACATCAGTGTTTTGGTTTGTTGCTGAAATTTCTGTATAGCCTACCCAGTCATCATATCTAGAATCATTTGGGTCGAAAACATTCAAATTACTATCTTCAAAAACTTCGTTGTACCATGTAGGTGTTTCATAAGCTAATCCGAAACGGAAGCTTTGATTTACTTTGTATATAAAACCAGCACTAAAAGAAATTCCGCTACCTTCAAAGTAACTATCTTGAATGTTAAGAGCTGTTAAGGTGTTCCCATTATCATCCTCATTAACCTCTCTTAATTCGGTAACTTGACCAAAGCTAAAGTTATGAAACTTTATACTAGCTCCTGCATATAATTTGTTTAGATGTACAGCAGAGAATCCCATTTCAAAAATGCTACTCTCTCCATAGGTAGAATTAAAAAAACGTTGCTCTTGTCCATTGTCGTACTGATTTGTAATATCATCAGGGTGTTCATTGAATAATGCTTGACCACTATTACCTTGTGTAGAGAATGAACCTTCAAAATCACTTTTTAATCTATAATTAAAAGTTAAAGCAAAACGGTTCCAATCAGAGTTATGAGCAGAGTCGAAAGATAAAATACCACCAGCTTGGATAATATTAAAAAAATCATCCTCAGTTTCTACAGTATTTCCATAATATTTAGTCGAATAGGTGGTGTTTCTGTTACCTAGGGTTACTCCAAAAGTACTCTTAATAGCAACGGCACTACCAGCTGGGTTAATTCCAAAAGAAGATATGTCTCCACCTAATGCTCCAAAGGCTCCACTCATTGCTTCAAAACGAGCAGTTCCGTAATTACCGTCTTTTGAAAATAAAATTCCTAAATCATTGTAGCCTAGTGATTGTGAATAGGCAGTATATGTACTGGCGATAATTATCGCGAAGGTTAAAATTTTTTTCATTTTTTTCATTAATTCGTTAAAAACTTATCTTGAAATCTGACAGTAAGATTATCTTTTAGAACTTCTTGATGAGCTTCTGCTACTTCCTCTTGAGTTACTTCTTGCAGAAGAATTACTTCTAGTGCTTCTTGATGGAGCTGAATAGCTACGAGAGCTTCTAGAAGGTTTAGAGTAACTTCTAGAATTCTTTGCTGATGTTGCTCGACGATCACCATTATTACTGGAAGCCCTAGAATTTCCTCTTGAGCTTCTTGTAGAACGTGGTGTGCCTTTGTAGCTACGAGTAGATCTACTATTACCATTAGAGTTGTACCTTCTTGTTCTAGTTGATCGTTTGATGCTTCTATTGTTAGAGTTGTTTCCTCTTCTTGTATTATAGCTTCGCGTATTTCTTGTAGAGCGAGTGTTATTGCGGTAGGTTCTACCATTACTTCTTCTGTAAACATTAGAAGAACGTCTTGAAGTTGTAGTTCCTCTACGACCAGAAGTGTAACCTCTTCTAGAGGTTGTTGCAGTTCTGTGCCCTCTATAATAGTTAGCGCCTCTATAAGGACGTTTATAATAACGATTGTTATAGTATCTATATGGCCTATAATGATTGTACCTGTAATAAGGAGAGTTCCAGTAAGAGTTATAATAAATTCCACCTAAACCAACATAAAGACCAGAGTTCCAATGGTAAGGGTGCCAGTAAGAGTTATATCCCCAACCGCCATAGTAGCGAGACCTCCACCAAGGTCTATGATAATTGTATCCATAGCCATAATCCCAATCGTTGTAATAACCCCATCTTGGATAAGTATTGATATTTATAACCACATCATTATTATCAGAATAACCCCAAGGTTCATTTCCGTTATATGTAATTCTTGTTTCAGGCTCTTCTTCATAAATAATATCTTCATCATCATAAGAGTCCACACTTTCAGACTTATAATTTTCTATATCAGTGAAAATGTCGGTACCATTTAAAGCATCTAAACGTTCTACTTCTTTGGTGAAATAATTTTCTTGATATTCGTCATAAGCACGATCATCGGTAACAATCACTCTACGTTGAGGTTGCTCTATCTCATCAGCATAAATACCATCATCACTACCAGTAACCGTTTGTGCAGAACCACAAGATATAAATGTAGCTGCCATTAAAAATGATAGGATATAAAAAGGGAGTTTGGTTTTGGTGTAATATAGCTTCATGACTTCTTTTATTTTAGGTTAAAGCAAATTGTTTTTTTATGAGTTGCAAAAAATTAGTTCTTTGTTGGGCTTGTTACCTTTTTAATGTAGTTTTGCAGACACAATTTACGCATAAAAAATAACAATATTTATGCCAAACTTTTGAATATGAGCAAACATTTAACAAAAAGAGCCGAAGATTACTCGAAATGGTATAACGAATTGATTGTAAAAGCCGATTTAGCTGAAAACTCAGCAGTAAGAGGTTGTATGGTAATTAAGCCATACGGATTTGCAATTTGGGAAAACATGCAGAAAGAATTAGATAGAATGTTTAAAGAAACAGGACATCAAAATGCTTATTTCCCCCTTTTTGTGCCTAAAAGTTTGTTTGAAGCAGAAGAAAAAAATGCAGAAGGTTTTGCAAAGGAATGTGCGGTAGTTACGCATTATCGTTTACAAAATGACCCAAATAATGAAGGTAAATTACGTGTAGATCCTGAAGCTAAATTAGAAGAAGAATTGGTAGTTCGTCCTACTTCTGAAGCAATTATTTGGAATACTTATAAAGGTTGGATTCAATCGCATAGAGATTTACCGTTGTTAGTTAATCAATGGGCAAATGTTGTACGATGGGAAATGCGTACGCGTTTGTTTTTACGTACTGCAGAATTTTTATGGCAAGAAGGTCATACAGCACATGCAACAAAGGCAGAAGCAATAGCTGAAGCAAAGCAAATGCAAGAGGTGTATGCAACTTTTGCTGAGGAGTTTATGGCAATGCCAGTTGTTAAAGGAATAAAAAGTGAAAGCGAGCGTTTTGCAGGAGCAGACGATACCTTAACAATAGAAGCATTAATGCAGGATGGTAAAGCATTACAAGCTGGAACTTCACACTTCTTAGGGCAAAATTTCGCAAAGGCTTTTGATGTTAAGTATACATCTAAAGAAGGAAAGCAAGAATATGTATGGGCCACTTCTTGGGGGGTGTCAACACGTTTAATAGGTGGACTGATAATGACACACTCTGATGATGCAGGTTTAGTATTACCTCCAAAATTAGCACCAATTCAAGTTGTAATTGTGCCTATATACAAAGGGGAAGAGCAACTAAATGCTATTTCTGAGAAAGTTGAAGTAATTGTAAAAGAATTACGTATTAAAGGAATTTCTGTAAAGTTTGATGACAGAGACACATTCAGACCAGGAGCTAAGTTTGCTGAATACGAATTAAAAGGAGTACCTGTACGAATTGCTATGGGAGCTCGTGATTTAGAAAACGGGACTGTTGAGGTTGCTCGTCGAGATACTTTTGAAAAGCAAACTGTTTCTAGAGACGAAGTAGTTGATATAGTATCAAATTTATTAGAGGAAATTCAAGAAAATATTTTTAATAAAGCTTTAGCATATAGAAACGATCATATTACTGAAGTAAATTCTTTCGAAGAGTTTAAAGATGTGATAGAAAATAAAGGAGGATTTGTTTCTGCGCATTGGGATGGTACCATAGAGACTGAAGATAAGATTAAAGAGTTAACAAAAGCTACAATAAGATGTATTCCTAACGATGCACAGGAAGAGGCAGGTGTATGTGTGTTAACAGGAAAACCTTCAGCAAAAAGAGTGCTTTTTGCAAAAGCATATTAAAAAAATAAAAAAAAGCTTTGCGCAATAAAAAACAGTTTTTATATTTGCACCCGCAATCGTAAAAAAGATTGTTTTGGTCCGTTCGTCTAGGGGTTAGGACGCCAGGTTTTCATCCTGGTAACACGGGTTCGATTCCCGTACGGACTACAAGTTCTTTTGTTTCTTTTTAGTGTGAAAATAAAAGAAATAAAAAAATAATTTTTATTGCAAATAACAAAAAGAATTGTATATTTGCACCCGCAATCAGAATGATTGTTTTGGTCCGTTCGTCTAGGGGTTAGGACGCCAGGTTTTCATCCTGGTAACACGGGTTCGATTCCCGTACGG
>NZ_JAKVUA010000014.1:0-84391 GCF_033978845.1 Tenacibaculum sp. 1B UA | reverse complement strand
TACTGCCAATGGTGGGAGAGTAGGTCGTTGCCTTTCTTTATAAACCTCAATCTTTAAAAGATTGAGGTTTTTTTATGCACCTATTTTAACTTCAATATTTTATTGCTACTTAACCTGACTAAAGCTTTAAGATAATTATAGGTAAGTAATTAACTTATTAAGATAATCCCCTCTTTAAGTAATAGGAAGTGTAATATGTAGTGAGTACATGTATAAAGAGATGTTTTCGAAGATGCGTAAAAGAAGTATAAACGTAAGAAAAAGTAATGTAAACATTACAGTATTTGGCTTTGTGGATCTAAATACAATCAGGTACTAAAAATCCTATGAGTTTTAAAATTCATAGGATTTTTAGTTTATAATAAAGTATAATTTAATTTTTGTAACGTAATTTACCTGTTTCAATACCAATGGCTGTTCTTGCTAAAATAGTGAATATAAGAGCTCCTAAGGCCCAAATACCTAAAGTAACACCTATTTCTATTCCAGTAGGAGTGTATTCAGCTATTTTTCCGTAAGGACCAGGAATGAAACCCGGTACAATTAAACCAAACCCTTTTTCAATCCAAATAGCTATAAATAATATAAAACAAGCAAAATATAATACTTTCAAATTGTTTCTAAGTCTATGAAAAGTTAGAATAATTGTAGCTAAGACATTTAATGAAATAGCAGTCCAAATCCATGGTAATAATGCTGTTTTTCCATCTAAACCAAAGAATAAATAATAAGCACTTTCACTATGATGTGTTGGAGCGTAAAATTCCTTAAACAATTCAGAGACTAGCATTATAATATTTATTTGAGCGGCAACAGTAACTACCATTGCTATTTTCTTAATAGTCTTATCTTCAATTTTAAATGTAGTAAAGGTCCTAATGATTGCTAAAACTAAAATAATTAAAGCTGGACCAGCTGCGAATGCAGAGGCTAAAAATCGAGGTCCTAATAAAGCATTGTTCCAAAAAGGACGTGCTTGTAAACCTTGATACAAAAATGCTGTAACTAAGTGAATACCTACCGCCCAAAAAACAGATAATATAGCTCCTGGTACATACACATTTGCTTTTGCTTCTTTTCCTTGATAGTGTCTGAATAATATATAAAAAGGAATGGTGATGTTTAGAAACAAATATCCATTTAATACAATTACATCCCAAGTAAGCATGGAATTAGGAAAATTAAAAACACCAAAACCAGGAATCATATGCCATAAAACAGAAGGTCCTCCCATATCAGCAACAACAAAGGCTAAACACATAATTAGTGCTGCAACGGCTAAACCTTCACCAATTAAAACGGCTTGTTTAAAGTCAATATCTTTTAATACATAGGTAGGCATTACTAACATAACGGCAGCGGCTGCAACTCCTACTAAAAACGTAAAGTTAGATATATATAATCCCCAGCTTACTCTATCCGTCATTCCCGTAACGCTTAATCCGTGTTCTAACTGAATTGAATAACAATACATTCCTATGAGGATGACTAGGGTTAAAAAAGCCATCCAAAGGTGATATTTTTTTGAACCTTTAGTAATAATATCTAAACTGCCTTTAACTAAACTTGTAAAAACTTTAAGTCTTCTCATTGTATATTTTTTAATCCATGAAGTACCAAAACTTTGGTTCGGTACCTAAATTTTCTTTTAATCTGAATACTTTTTTGTTTTCTAATACCCATCGAATGGTACTCTTAGGGTCGAGCAAGTTTCCGAAAATACGTGCTCCGGTAGGGCAAGCTTCCACACATGCAGGATTTTTACCTGCTCTAGAGCGTTGAACACAAAAAGTACACTTTTCCATGACTCCCTTTTTTCGCATTCGATTTCCTAAATAATGTTGATTATGGTTAATTTCCTCTTCAGGTACTTCTGGTTTACTCCAGTTGAATCGACGACCATCGTAAGGGCATGCAGCCATACAATAACGACAACCTACACACCAATCGTAGTCAACGACTACCAATCCGTCTTTTTCTCGCCAAGTAGCTTGTACAGGACAAACTTCTACACATGGTGGGTTATCACAATGAAAGCATTGAGTTCCCATATAAAAATGACCTTCCGCAGGAACTTCATGATAATAATTGTCATCAGCTTCATTGAAATTAAAACCTTTACCATCTTTCATTTCATGGATTCGGATATATTGCATTTGTGAATTTCTGTCTTGGTTATTTTCTTCAACACAAGCACTCACACAGTCCATATACCCTTGACATTTAGAAATGTTAAAAGCGTATCCAAACAATACATCTTCTTCAGCATTTTTAGAAGACATATTTATTGTTTTTCCGGTACGTAATTGGTACGAACGCATTAAACGATTTACAGTTGCTTCTTTTTCTTCATCTGTCATTAGTTTATAGTTACCTTTAAACTGTTCCTCCCAATCTATTTGAGCTTTTTCTTTAGATTCATCGCTAGAAGTCACACTTGTACATGAAGAAACTGCTCCAGCTCCAATTAATAAACTTGCAGTTAATTTTTTAAAAGCAGAACGTCTATCCATCTTGACATCAAATACTTGATCAAAACCATCTTTGTGCTTCTCTTCTCCTATAGAAGCATTTACCGCTGCTTTATAAAACTCTTGTTCATTCAGTTCTTCTTTCTGGGTATGTGAATTACAACCTCCAGATGTTTTTCCACAACCACAAGAATTATTTTTTTGTTTATGTTTACTATTTAGGTTTAGAGTAAACCATTTTTTTTTGTTATTGCTCATGCCTAAAAATTATTTACGTTCTTTTACTTTTTGAGTATTAAATCTTGCAGGCCACTTAGTGTCAAAGTTAGGTGAATGTGGGTTATGACAATTAACACAGGTCATAGAAGCTCTTGGTGAAGCCCAACTTTCAATTCGTTTTCCGTGAGCACCTCCTGTCCAATCTTTGTATTGTTTTTGATGGCATTGGCTACACAGTTTATAGCTTTTATTTAAATCAATAGAATGCCCCGTTATACTCTTTAGTTTATCCATATTATTACTATCATGACAGGTAATACAATTCATTGTATTTAATGCTGCATGATTTAATTTAATGTTCCAATGTGCCTTTTTTATATCTTTAGTTTGCATTTTTATCAAAGGTTGTGTATGACACTCAGTACATTTATAGGATTTAATTTTATCTTTTCTTGTTGGAATTAAAAAAGTGATATCATTTTCTGTAACCTCCATCATTTTCATTCCTTCTAAATATTTTTCGGAAGAAATAGAAACTCCGTTATAGTTTTTACTTTCGGTTTCTATTTTATCTGTAATACTATGGTATTCATGTTCTTTATGCTTGCATGAAATTGATAAAAATGTGAATAGAAAAGCGAAATAAACGAACTTTATATATTTGTGTTTTTTCATTAATTTTCAATTTTTCTGATGAAATTACCAATGTCTTCGGTAACCTTGTTATTAGGTACATGACATTGTCTACAATTAACCCTTTCCGGATGTGTTACTCTGATTTCCTTAGGAGCACTTGATCCTGCATGACACGCTAAACAGTTTTCTCTTAATTGTAATTGATGCGGAATTATAGGTGGGCTACCTGCTAGTGCATTATTATTACCTACAACAGGAATAGTTCCTCTTTTAAAGTTTGTTTCTTTAAATAATGATTGTGTTTTTTGTGGTACATGACATTGACGACAATTCACTTTTTCTGGATGAGGAGTAACAGGCGTGTATGCTTTGAACTTCTCTACATACCCACCATTTTCATGACATTTTAAACAATTATTTTCTCCCATACTACGTTCACCACTACTTACTTCATGAGGTATGCTTGGAGGTGCTCCATGAAAAGCTCTATTATCATAATAGCTTTTCATGGTTCGCTGATGCGTTTCGTCTACTGGCATTTTAGTATAATCTAACGCATACTTTGATCGTTCAAAAACACCTGCTTCTGAAGGGATTATAGGAGTTGGTTGGTTATTCTCAATAGGAATGTAAGCTTCTTCTTGTCCTTGATAGTAACTATAGTTCCATACAGTAATAAAGGCAATAAAGAGAATAATGAAAAGCGATATGATGCCTAAACGTTTTTTCATAATATTAAGCTTTTTCTACTTTAACCGCACATTTCTTATAATCTGGTTCTTTTGATATTGGACAAAAAGAGTCGAGTGTGATATCATTAATTAACATATTTTCGTCAAAAAACGGAACAAACACTTGCATAGGCGCTGGTACTCCGCGTTCATTTATAGAGGCAGGTAATGTTATTGTTCCTCTACGGGTGGTAAGCTTTACCATGTTTCCTGTTTTAACTTGCATACGTTTTGCATCAACAGGATTTAATTCTACATAACCATGAGGCATTGCTTTATGTAATACAGGGATACGTCTTGTCAAAGATCCTGTATGCCAATGTTCAACGACACGTCCAGTATTTAACCAATATGGATATTTAGCATCTGGCTCTTCTGCAGCTGGTTCATATGGACGTTGCCAAATGACAGCTTTTCCATCAGGTTTTCCATAGAAATGGAATTTTTCCCCATTGCTACAGGCAGGATCATATTTAGCATTGAAACGCCACTGAGTAGATTTTCCATCAACATAAGGCCATTGCATTCCAGGGTTTTCTTTTAAAACTTCTAACGGAGCCATATTATGCTTTTTATTATCGTGGTGTTTACGATATTCAGCATAAATTTCTTCGATATGAGAATCTTCTTTATAATAGAATTGTTTTTCGTATCCTAATCTTTTTGCAACCTCCACTAATTGCCAGGTATCACTCATGGCTTCTCCTGGTGGTTGTACCATTTGCTCAAAGTATTGCGTTCTACGTTCAGAATTACCATACATTCCTTCACGTTCTACCCACATTGCTGAAGGTAAAATAACATCTGCTATATCAGTTGTTGGTGTTGGGTAAATGTCAGAAACGACGATAAATCGTCCTTCTTTTTTAGCAGCATCTCTATAACGTTTCAATTTAGGCATGGTTACCATTGGATTCGTTACCTGAATCCACATAAAACGAATATCTCCTCGATCTAAAGCTCTAAACATTTCAACGGTATGATAGGTTGGTTTAGGGTCTATATTTTCTAAGGGAACATCCCAAATTTTAGCGGCAAATTCACGGTGTTTTTTATTCATTACCACACCATGAGGGAGTTTATGAGTTAAGGTACCTACTTCTCTTACAGTACCACAAGCAGAAGGTTGTCCTGTTAATGAGAAAGGACTATTACCTGGAGTAGATATTTTTCCTGTAAGTAAATGAATATTATATATTAAATTATTCATCCAAGTACCTCTACTGTGTTGGTTAGGTCCCATACACCAAAGTGACATTACTTTTTTATTAGGATCACCATAGTAAGCAGCCATGTACTTAATATCTTTAGCAGAAACACCAGAAATTTTCTCTACTTTTTCGGGCGTATAGTCTTCTAAAAATTTTTTGTATTCTTCAAAATTAATTTTTTCTGGTTTATCCTTAAACTTGTATTTATCCTCTAAACCATATCCCATGTTGGTCAATCCTTTATTAAAGTTACAGTGTTTTTCAACAAAAGATTTATTAACCCAGCCATTATTTATAATTTCATAACAAATAGCGTTGGCAACTGCTAAATCGGTTTGAGGTAAAAATAAAATAGATTTATCCGCAGCCATACTAGTACGAGTAGTACGGGTAGCAAAATCGATGATTTTTACACCTCTTTTTAAGCGTTGATCTAATAACCTAGAAAATAATACAGGATGCATTTCCGCCATATTATTTCCCCATAGCACAAAAACATCGGCATGATCAATATCTTCATAGCAACCCATTGGTTCATCAATTCCGAAAGAAGTTAAAAAACCAGTAACAGCACTCGCCATACATAAACGTGCATTGGCCTCAACATTATTAGTTCCTATACATCCTTTGAAAAGTTTTGAAGCTACATATCCATCAGGAATGGTCCATTGACCTGAACCATAAATAGATACTGCATCTTTACCATAATCTTTAATGGTTTCTTTCATTTTTGAAGCAATTAAATCTAACGCTTCTTTCATTGAGGTTTCTACATATCTACCATTCTTTTTAACTAGAGGTTTTGTCAAACGGTCTTTACCATACATTGCCATTACTGAATGGTATCCCTTTACACAGCATAGACCTTTGTTAACTGGAGATTTAGGGTCACCTTTTACTGCGACTGCTTTACCGTTTTCAACACCAACCATCACGCCACATCCCACACCACAAAATCGGCAAGGTGCTTTTTTCCAATCTAAATTCCCTCCTTTAGGTAATTGTTCTTCTTGTTCGCCAGCAAACATAATTCCTGGAAACATAGTAGCTGCTGCTGTCATGGCAGATAATACTGCCATCTTTTTTATAAAACTTCGTCTGTTTGTTGTTGAAGTGTACATGGGCTAATTCTTTAAGGGTGTATTAAATCCTGAAACCATAGCTAATAGTTTTAAACTACTAATGGTTTCTAATTTTTGTTTTAAATTTTCTTCTTCTATTTTGGTTTTTGTTTCAGTAACTACTACCAAAACATCTTTATTCTCAGCAGGAATTACTTCACATTCATTTAAGGTTGATAAAGCTTTGATAAGCTCATCTTTTTTGCCATCATGAGGATGTGCTAAATAACTTTTTATAGGCATAAAATAGTTGTTAATTTCTTTAACAAATTAATAAATATATGGTTACGAAAAAAATGATATTTGTCATAACTTATAGTTTATCAGTTCGTTATGTTTTTTTAGAAACAACGAATAGTTCTAAAAATAAGGTGATTAAAGACTTCCTGTTTTCTTTTTTCAATTTTAAACAAGAGTAATTTATAATTAGTTTAAATAATTTGTTGTTTATGATTAGCCTCATAAATAAAAAAAAGGTGAGTTTTTAATTTTGAACTTTAGTTCAATTATAACTTATGACATATAAAATTAAAAGTAGAATATGGGTAGAAGTAGATAATGTTACTTTTCTAGGTGAAGGAAGAGTTCGACTATTGAAGTCTATCAAAGAAACTAAATCACTATCAAAATCGGCAAAAGAACTGGGTATGTCGTATAAAAAAGCTTGGAATTTAATTGACTCTGTTAATAAGAAAGCAGAAAAACCAGTTGTAGTTAAAGTATCGGGTGGATTAGGAGGAGGTGGAACTACATTAACTAAACATGGTTTGGAACTTATAGAAATGTATGAGAGTATTAATACCAACTGTTGGAAGTATTTAGACAAACAACTTGAAAAATATTCACAGGACTGATTTTAAGACAGAATAAGAGACCTAGAGGATGTAAAGTAGTATGATTAATATCATGTTTTAAATTTTACTGTTCAACTACTTTCGCACCAAGAATTATTAATACATATGACATTAAAAGATAAGATTACGCGTTTAAAGTCGGAAAAAAATGCAGTTATACTTGCTCATTATTATCAAGAAACAGCAATACAAGATGTAGCAGATTATGTAGGTGATAGTTTAGGGTTGTCACAAAAAGCAGCTGAAACAGATGCAGACTTAATTGTATTTGCAGGAGTACACTTTATGGCAGAAACAGCTAAGATTTTGAATCCAACAAAAACTGTTGTTCTACCTGATTTAAATGCTGGTTGTTCTTTGGCAGAATCATGTCCACCTAGAGAGTTTGAAAAATTTATAAAAGAGCACCCTAATCATAAAGTAGTAACTTATGTAAATTGTAGTGCAGAAGTTAAAGCATTGACAGATATTGTATGTACTTCTTCAAATGCATTAAAAATAGTAGCATCTATACCTAAAGAAACTCCAATTATTTTTGCTCCTGATAGAAATTTAGGAAAATATATTATAAAACAAACGGGTAGAGATATGTTATTATGGGATGGTAGTTGTATAGTACACGAAGCTTTTTCTATAGATAAACTGATAGAGTTACATAAAAAATATCCTGATTATAAAATAATCGCACACCCTGAATCTGAAGAACATATTTTAAAAACAGCAACGTATATTGGTTCTACTGCGGGAATGATAAAGTATGTAAAAGAACATTTCGATCAAAAGTTTATCGTAGCAACAGAAGCAGGAATTTTACATAAAATGCAACAAGAAGTTCCAAACACAGAATTAATTCCTGCTCCAGCTAAAGAAGACAATATTTGTGCGTGTAGTGAATGCGCCTATATGAAAGTAAATACTATGCAAAAGTTATACGATTGTTTGTTAAATGAAAGCCCCAAAATTGAGGTACCAAAAAATATTAGAGAAAAGGCATTAGTACCAATTCAACGTATGTTAGAACTTTCAAAATAAATGATAACAACCGATTATTTAGTAATAGGATCTGGAGTTGCGGGATTGACCTTTACCGTAAAGATAGCTGAAAGGTTTTCTAATAAAACAGTAACCATCATAACTAAGGGAGATGAAGATGAATCAAACACCAAGTATGCACAAGGAGGTGTTGCAGTTGTCTTAAATAAAGAAGAAGATTCTTTTCAAAAACATATTCGGGATACATTAATAGCTGGTGATGGTTTGTGTGATGAAGCCGTTGTTGAAATGGTTGTTAATGAGGGACCGAAACGGTTTAATGAACTGATTACTTGGGGAGCTAATTTTGACACAAATACAGCAGGGAAATTCGATTTGGGCAAAGAAGGAGGTCATTCAGAATATCGTGTGGTACACCATAAAGATATTACAGGATATGAAATTGAAAGAGCTTTGTTACAACGCATTCATCAATTAAAAAACACAAAACTCTTGCCGCATCATTTTTCTATCGACTTGATTACCGAACACCAGGTAACGTCAATTGAAAAGAAGGAAACAAGATGTTATGGTGCTTATGTATTAGATGAGAAAACAGGAACAATTTTTACGGTTAGAGCGAATAATACGATTCTTGCTTCTGGAGGAATAGGAAAAGTATACGGACATACCACAAACCCTATAATTGCCACTGGAGATGGTATAGCAATGGCGTACAGAGCCAAAGCACTAATAAAAGATATGGAGTTTGTTCAATTTCATCCAACTGTATTGTATAATAAAGAAGGAGGTTCATCTTTTTTAATATCCGAAGCAGTTAGAGGTTTTGGAGCCTATTTAAGAGATAAAAAGGGACATCGATTTATGCTATACTATGATACTAGAGCAGAATTGGCGTCAAGAGATATCGTTTCTCAATCTATAGACAAAGAACTAAAGAAATCAGGAGACTCTTGTGTGTTTTTAGATTGTACGCATTTAGATATTGTAGCGTTTCAAAAACATTTTCCAACTATTTATCAAAAATGTAAAAGCTTAGGTATTGATGTTACTAAAGACTGGATTCCAGTAGTACCTGCTTCTCATTATTTATGCGGGGGTATTGTGGTTAATAAATATGGAAAAACAACTATTCAAAATTTATTTTGTTGTGGAGAGGCTTCAAGAACGGGATTGCATGGAGCTAACAGATTAGCTTCTAATTCTTTGTTAGAAGCTTTGGTGTATGCTCATAATATTTTTAAGTTTTTATCAGAAAATAATTCGATTCACTTACCTATTGAGATACCTAAATGGAATGATGAAGGCATTCTTTTAAATGAAGAAATAACAGTAATTGAAAATTCTTTAAAAGAACTACAAATTTTAATGAGAGATTATGTAGGAATTGTACGAAGTAATACGCGATTAAAAATAGCGAAAAAAAAGCTTGATATCATTTACAATAAGGTAGAGAAACTGTATAAAACATCTAAAATCACCACTGTTCTTTGTGAGTTAAGAAATATGGTTACTATAGCATATTTAATTATTAACCAATCATTAGAAAGAAAAGAAAATAAAGGAGGGTATTTTAATATTGATAATAGTGCGAAATAGGTTTGTAAATTAGTTTAGTTAGCATGACTTTTATCATTAATTAAATTGTACTTTCTTATGATATTTGTACCTATAAAATTTTGAATAAAATGTCAGAAAATTTAAAGATTGTTACTGCCGAAGAAGCTGTGGCTATTGTAAAATCAAATAATAAAATATTTTTTCAAGGGGCAGCAATGACTCCTAATTTACTCATAGATACTTTGTGTGAGCGCTACCAAGAGGTAACCAATGTAGAAATTATTCAAATTCATACACATGGTAAAGCGAAGTATTTAGAAGAACCTTATAGTAAATCATTCAGATTGATAAGTTGCTTTGTGGGTGATAATGTAAGGAAAGGGGTGAATATGAATAATGGAGATTATATTCCTATTTTTTTAAGTGAAATACATTGGTTATTTCGTCGTAATATTTATCCATTAGATGTTGCGTTTATCCAAGTTTCTCCACCTGATAAACACGGATATTGTTCTTTAGGAACATCAGTAGATATTACACTACCAGCTATACAAACCGCTAAAACTGTAATAGCCCAAGTAAATCCTAATGTTCCAAGAACTCATGGAGATGGTATAATTCATATAAGTAATATTGATTATGCAGTGAAAGTAAACTCACCAATTCATGAATCTATTACAGGAACACCTTCAGAAATAGAAATTAAGATAGGAAAAAATGTTGCAGGATTAATTGATGATGGAGCTACTTTACAAATGGGAATTGGAAACATACCCAATGCTGTATTACATAATTTAACCAACCATCAACGTTTAGGAATTCATACAGAGATGTTTTCAGATGGTGTATTGCCCCTAATAGAAAAAGGAGTAATTACAGGGGAAGAAAAAGAAATAAAAACAGGAAAAATAGTTACTTGCTTTGCTGTAGGTTCTCAAAAATTGTATGATTTTATAGATGATAATCCGTTGGTGCATTTTAAAGAAGCAGGGTATACAAACGATACTTCTATTATTAAATTAAACCCAAAAGTAACCGCAATTAATAGTGCCATTGAAATTGATTTAACAGGACAAGTTTGTGCTGATACTATTGGGAAATATCAATACTCAGGAGTAGGAGGACAGATGGATTTTATTAGAGGAGCATCCTTGTCAAAAGGAGGGAAAGCGATTATTGCAATGCCTTCAATAACAGCGAAAGGAGTTTCTAAAATTACTCCGTTTTTAAAAGAAGGAGCAGGAGTTACAACTACAAGAGCCCATGTACATTATGTAGCAACAGAATATGGTGTAGTGAATTTATTTGGAAAGAGTTTAAAAGAACGAGCAAAAGCATTAATTTCTATAGCTCATCCTAATTTTAGAGAAGAATTAGAACGAGAAGCTTTTAATAGATTTACTAAGTTATAAACGAAATAAAAAAGGAGTAGTTAATTAGCTACTCCTTTTTATTGATTAAGATATTTTCTTTTCTAGAAGAATTGCTTTAGGGTGTAAAATATTGTTTTCAAGATGTATGTGCTTATGTAAATCTTGTTCAAACTCATCTAGTTTAGCATACAAAGCTCTAAATGTATTACAAGCTCCCTCAGGAGGTGTATAATTATTAGACAGTCTAGCTATTTTTTTAAAAACATTACCTGCACTCTCATGTTCATGCTCCATCATTTGTATAGGGTTATTTACAGTTCCGAAAGGAGGTGTTGTATTTTTTGTGCCTTCTTTTTCAGCTTGTACCAATTGTTTTATGAAAGGAAATAATACTTGTTCTTCTTTTTGTATATGTGATAGTAGCTCATTGGCTACTTCATGAAATAATTGATTTATTTCTACTACTTCAATATAATGATGCCCGTGAACTTTAGCTACTTTGTTAACATATTGAGAAATGATAGGTAGGCTTTCTCTTACGTAGGTATGATGTATATTTTCAATGTAAATCATTAAAAAATCTAACTCCCATTTATCATAATCCTCAATAACATCTTTTATTACATCAACTTCAGCTAATTCTTTTTCAAGAGTTGCTTGATCTACATTGTTTTTTGCGCAAGCTTTTTCAACAGATATACCTCCACCACAGCAAAAATCAATTCCGTATTTCTTAAAAATATGTGCTGTTTTTATATTTTCAGTCACATAGTCAGCTACTGTTTTGTTACTTGATACTACCATAATTTCTAGTTTTTAGATGTGAATAGAGTCGGTTTAATAGTTACCATAACCCAAGCCCAATTATTTGTGTTACTATCTGAATTTCCTTTTAAGACCTCCATTCCTTCAGAAGGAAATAAGTGAGAATATCCAGCTTTAAAACCAATATCTTTCGTAAACTTATATCCATATACAATATCTACTTCAGTACCTAGTTGGTTAGAAACTGAGTTGTTAATATCTGCAGCAGCAGAAAAATTATGAACAAAAGCTGTTAAACCAGATTTCGAGTTTAATTTAAAATTAGCTTTTGCATAGAGGTTTAACAAACCAACACTGTTTATATGATTTCCTACGTAGAAATAATCCATAAAACCATTAAACTTATGATTGGTTCCATAAAAAGGAGTAAAAGCATTGTTTTCATCAGCAGAAGTATTGTAATCATTACCACTTTGTAATTCAACTCCTAAACCAATCTTTGCTTTTTCTGAAGCTTTAAGTATGGCCTCTAAACCAAGTAAATAAGCATTTAAATCTCTATTTAAAACATCATTACCAAATTGATAATATAAGTTAGCAGCAATAGTAAATTTATCTTTCTTTGCAGTTAAATGTGTTCCTATGGTTTGACTATACTTAAGTCCGTTAGGAGATTGCATACCGTTGTTTAAGAACAAGAAACTACCAGAAAAGTCACTCCAATCTTTATGTAACCACGCATATTGCATAGCTTTATACGTATTTGGTGTAGTTAAATTTGTTCCTGTTAGGTTTTCTTTTGATTGATTAAATGCCAAACCAACATCAAACTTAAAACTATCTTTTTTATACTTCAGCATTACCATATCATGGCTACGAGCTTGTTGTGCCCAACCAACATTACCAAAAATTCTACTATCGTCATAAATAACCTCTTGTCGTCCTAGTTTTACAGAAAAGTTTGTGTCTAAAAGTATTTCTCCCCAAGCTTGGTGTACACTCAAACCACTATTATCAGTAGTATTTAATTGCGGAACATCTCCCCAAACTCTAACATCTTGAAAACTAACATAAAAATTTAATTTTTCAGTTTTATAGGTAGTGTTCAATCGAGTTCTTTGAGAAACAAAAAGAGCAGGATTGGCATTATCAGGAAATAAAGTTTTAAATCCATGCCTATATTCAGCACGCGGACGTAGTTCTGCATCAATTGTTAATTGAGCAAATGTTGTAGTGGTAGCAAAAAAGAGCAATGCTATTATAATTTTTGAGGTTTTCATAATTTTTTAATTAACATTAGTCCAAATTTCTAGATAAATGCTAGGATAAAACATGATAAAAATCAGGTAGAACTATAAAAGATGAAAATATCTTTTATAGATAATAGAAATTAAAATGAGTATAGTTAATAATGAATCGTAGCTTTGTAAGTAACAAAGAAAAGAAACTACTAATAAGTTAAATAAAACGAAAGAGCAGGATGAACGACAAAATTTTAACTTGGAAAGATGTAATTAATTTTGCTGTTAATGGTAATCCAACACCTGATAAAAGAGTGGAAAAAACAGCAGCAGAATGGCAAGAATTTTTAACCCCAGAACAGTTTAGAGTAACTAGACAAAAAGGAACAGAAAGACCAAATTCAGGAGAATTGTGTAGTGTGTATGATGCTGGAAAATATAAATGTGTATGCTGTGGCACACCTTTGTTCGATTCAACGATTAAATTTAGTTCAGGTACTGGTTGGCCTAGTTTTACACAACCTATAAAAGAAAACTCTATTCAGTATGAGAAAGATACTACCTTTGGTATGGTACGCGTGGAAGTAATGTGTAATACTTGTGATGCTCATTTAGGACATGTTTTTCCTGACGGACCAGAACCTAGCGGATTGCGTTATTGCATTAACTCGGCTTCAATGATTTTAGATACAGAATAAAGAAAGGAGAGAAATGACAAATAATAAATTAGAAGTAATAACCGTTGGTGGCGGTTGCTTTTGGTGTGTAGAAGCTGTTTTAAATCAAATAAAAGGAGTAGAAGAAGTAGTATCTGGTTACATGGGCGGTACTGTACCAGGAACACCAACCTATAGAGAAATTTGTTCAGGTTTAACAGGACATGCAGAAGTAGTACAAGCAACCTTTAATCCTGAAATAATAAGTTATGAAGAGTTATTGGTAATGTTCATGACAAGCCATGATCCAACAACGTTAAACAGGCAAGGAGCTGATGTAGGAACACAATACCGTTCTGTAATTTTTTATCATACACAAGAACAACAACAAATTGCTGAAAAAGTAGTAGAAAAGCTGGTACCTTATTATGAAGATGAAATTGTAACAGAAATAAGCCAAGCATCTACATTTCATAAAGCAGATGAGAGTCATCAAGACTTTTATGAAAAAAACAAAGATCAAATGTACTGTGTAGTAGTTATTTCGCCTAAATTGGCAAAATTGAAAAAACTATACGCAAACAAATTAAAAGAACAATAAAACGTGTTGAAATTCAATATACAAAATACCTTTACCGAAGAATTACCAGCTGACCCAATTCAAGAAAATACACGAAGACAGGTTACAGAAGCTTGTTTTTCGTATGTAACACCTAAAAAAACGTCCAATCCAAAAATAATTCATATTTCGGATGAAATGGCTAAAGAATTAGGGCTTTCAGAAACAGCAATAGCTTCAGATGAATTCAAGAACATTTTTACAGGGAATGATGTATATAAAAATACACAACCGTATGCCATGTGCTACGGCGGACATCAATTTGGACATTGGGCAGGACAATTAGGAGACGGTAGAGCGATTAATTTGTTTGAAGTAGTTCATGATAACAAAAAATGGGCATTGCAGTTAAAAGGAGCAGGAGAGACACCATATTCGAGAAATGCAGACGGATTAGCAGTGTTACGTTCCTCTATTCGTGAGTATTTGTGTAGTGAAGCTATGTATCATTTAGGTGTACCTACAACAAGAGCATTATCATTGGCACTGTCAGGAGATCAAGTACTAAGAGATGTACTATATGACGGAAACGCTGCGTATGAAAAAGGAGCAATCGTATGTAGAACAGCAGCCTCTTTTTTACGTTTTGGAAACTACCAAATATTTCCTGCCAGAGGAGATATAAAAACATTAAAAACACTGGTTGATTATACAATTAAACATCATTTTTCTCATTTAGGAGAACCTTCAAAAGAAACATACGTGTCCTTTTTTAAGGAAGTAGCTGAACGTAGTTTAGATATGGTTATTCATTGGCAGCGTGTTGGATTTGTACATGGGGTAATGAATACAGATAATATGTCTATTCTTGGTTTAACCATTGATTATGGACCTTACGGATGGTTAGAAGGTTACGATCACGGATGGACGCCAAATACAACTGATAATACCCATAAACGTTATCGATATGGTGCGCAACCAGAGGTAGTTTTATGGAATTTATATCAGTTAGCAAATGCTTTATATCCGCTAATAGAAGAAGCAGAACCTTTAGAAGCTGTTTTAGAAAATTATCAAGAGCAGTTTCCTGAAAAGTACATGCAAATGATGCGAGAAAAATTAGGGCTTTTTTCTTCACAAGAATTAGATGGAACATTAGTTTCAAACCTTGAAGAAGTACTTCAAAAAACAGAAACAGACATGACTATTTTTTTCCGATTGTTGTCAAACATTTCAAAAAATGACACCAAAGAGGAGGCAATAAAAAAAATAAAAAAAGCATTTTATACACCTTCAGAAGTTGTAGACGAAATAAAAAAATCTTGGGAAAACTGGTTTCAAAATTATATAGACAGATTACAAAATGAAACTGTTTCAGATGAAGAAAGAAAAGCAAAAATGAATACCGTAAACCCAAAATATGTGCTCAGAAATTACATGGCACAATTAGCCATTGATGATGCAAATAAAAATAATTTTGTATTGTTAAATGAGTTATATTTACTGCTCAAAAATCCTTACGATGAGCAGCCAGAATACGAAAAATGGTTTGTAAAACGACCAGAATGGGCTCGAAATAAAGTAGGATGTTCTATGTTATCTTGTAGTTCTTAAGATAAAAAACATGTTAAACTTTTTATTTAGGTTGATTTTATTTAAATACTGATAATCAGTATTCTATTTTGTTTTGTTGAAAATAATTCAAAACTCTTTTTTAAATAAAAATCAAAATAAATTTGGAAAATCCATTTTTATAATTGAATATTTGTACTCGTAAAAGTTCAAACACTTATTGACGATGTTATCAAGAAAGGTGGAGGGATTAGACCCTATGAAACCTTAGCAACCCTTTGTGCAAACAAAGAAGGTGCTAAATTCTACCAGAGCATAAAAACTCACGGATAGATAACCCAAAGAAATTTCTTTTTTCTACAAGAACTTTCTTATAATTTCTTAATAACATTTTTCTAGTAAGCAACATCTAACAAAGATGTGTTTTGGCTTTTGGTTTAATCTCAAAACGATTCACAATGCGCAGTATTGGGTTTCCTTTGAAAATGTCATTCTCGCGGAAACGAGAATCAAGTATTAACTCAAAAAACAAGAAAAATGAGTACACAAAAATTCGCAACAAACGCGTTGCACGCAGGTCACGATGTAACACAAAATGGAGGAACAAGAGCAGTTCCTATTTATCAAACAACATCGTATGTTTTTAACAATTCAGAACACGCAGCAAACCTATTTTCTTTAAAAGAACTAGGATTCATTTACACGCGACTAAACAACCCAACCAATCAAATTTTACAAGAACGCTTAGCCGCTTTAGAAGGCGGTATTGGTGCCGTAGTTTTTGCTTCAGGTACGGCAGCAATTTCAACAGGATTATTAACCTTACTAAAAGCAGGAGATCACATTGTAGCTTCAAGCAGCTTGTATGGAGGAACATATAACTTGCTAAACGTTACCCTACCAAGATTAGGAATAACCACAACATTTGTAGACGCATCAAACCCAGATAACTTTGCAGAAGCTGTACAAGAAAACACCAAAGCATTTTTTGTAGAATCGTTAGGAAATCCAAAATTAGATGTGTTAGACTTACAAGCGATATCAGCACATGCAAAAAAAGCAGAAGTTCCGTTTATTGTAGATAATACCGTAGCAACACCTGCCTTATTAAACCCAATAGAGCATGGAGCAAACATCGTAATTCACTCCCTAACAAAATACATTGGCGGACAAGGAAACTCGTTAGGAGGAGCCATTATTGATGCAGGAACCTTTAACTGGGTAAATGGCAAGTTCCCAGAGTTTACAGAACCATCAGCAGGATACCACGGACTAGTATATAACGAAGCATTAGGAGCCGCATCGTACACGTTTAAACTAATTTTAGAAGGATTGCGTGATTTTGGAGGAGCCTTGAGTCCTACAAACGCATTCAACATCATTCAAGGATTAGAAACCTTAGAAGTAAGAATTCAAAAACACAGTGAAAATGCGTTATCTATTGCAAAATGGTTACAAGAACAAGAACAAGTAGCTTGGGTAAACTATCCAGGGTTGGAAGGCAACAAGTACAAAACTTTAGCAGATAAATACCTACCAAAAGGACAAAGCGGATTAGTAACTTTTGGTGTAAAAGGAGGCTATGAGGCAGCCAAAACCATTGCAGATAACACCAAACTATTTTCACTACTAGCCAATATTGGAGATACAAAATCATTAATAATACACCCAGCAAGCACAACACACCAACAATTAAGTGACGAAGCTCAAAACAATGCAGGAGTAACCAAAGACTTAATCCGTTTATCAGTTGGTTTAGAAAATAGTGAAGATTTAAAAAACGATTTACAAGAAGCATTTGCTAAAATCTCTAAAGAAGTAGTAGCTTAAAATTACATTAAAAAGTAAAGCAAGACCCTTTTGTTGTCAGTTCGAGTTTACCAAGCAAGTATCGAGAACGAACAAAATATTTAGCGTAAAGCCCAACATAAAGACATCAATAATGAAAAGTGATTTACAGCACATACACATTCTTAGTTATACCACAATAAGCGGTGTACAATTCAAAAAAATTCCGTTAAGCTACCAAACCTTCGGAAAAGAATTGGACACTGCACCTGTGGTGCTCATCAACCATGCACTAACAGGAAACAGCAATGTAACAGGAACTGATGGATGGTGGCAAGACTTAGTTGGTAAAAACAAAACTATAAATACGAATAAATATACAGTTCTATGCTTTAATATCCCAGGAAATGGATACGACGACTTTTTAATAGATAATTATAAAAGCTTTATAGCACGCGATGTAGCAAACATTTTTTTACAAGGGCTAAAACAACTAAAAATTGAAAAACTATATGCGTTAATAGGAGGCTCATTAGGAGGAGGAATAGCATGGGAAATGGCAGTATTAAACCCAAAAATAACAAAACACTTAATACCTATTGCGACCGACTGGAAATCGACTGATTGGTTAATAGCAAACTGTCAAATACAAGAACAATTCCTAACAAACTCTAGCAACCCTGTACACGATGCACGTATGCACGCAATGCTATGTTACAGAACCCCAGAATCATTTAAAAAACGATTTCAACGCTCCAAAAACGAAGAGTTACAAATATTTAATGTAGAAAGCTGGCTGTTACACCATGGAAAAAAACTGCAAGAACGCTATCAATTAGCCTCTTACAAATTAATGAATCAATTATTAAAAACCATTGATGTAACCAAAGGAAGAGAAGAACTAAATGTGTTAGAAACCATTGAAGCAGACATCCATATAGTTGGTGTAGATTCCGATTTATTTTTTACTGCCGAAGAAAACAGAGAAACACATAAACAACTAGCATCTGCCCATGCAAATGTAACCTATAATGAAATTAATTCAGACCATGGACACGACGCTTTCTTAATAGAATACAAACAACTAGAAAAAATTATTGAACCGATATTCAATCAAAAATCAACCAATAAAAGAATGAAAATTTTAAAATTTGGCGGTAAATCATTATCCAACGAAGGCATATCAAACGTAGTAACAATCATAGAACAAAAAATAAATGAAGGAGAAAATATAGCCGTAGTTGTTTCTGCAAGAGGAAAAGCAACCGATGAATTAGAAGAAATTTTAAAAAAAGCAGCCAAAAACGAAGCATTTAAAGAACAATTAGAAACATTTAAATACGAACAAACAAAATTAACCCCGTTAGTAAATTTCACTACCGAATTTGATAGACTAGAAAAACTATTTGAAGGAGTTAGTTTATTAGGAGACTATAGCCAAAAAATAAAAGACGAAGTACTAGCACAAGGCGAGTTATTATCTATAAAAACAGTAACCGACCTACTACAACAAAAAGGCATTAACGCAAACGCTACAGACGCCAGAAACTTATTAAAAACAGACGAAAGCTTAGGTAACGGACAATCAATAATACCAATATCAAAAGAAAACGTAGTAAACCACTTTAAACAACACAACGGAACAACAGTAAACGTAGTAGCAGGGTTTATAGCATCAAACCTAAAAAACGAAACAACCACCTTAGGTAGAAACGGAAGCAACTATACAGCCTCGTTACTAGCAAACTATTTAGATGCAGAAGAACTGCAAAACTATACACACGTAGACGGTATTTTTACCGCAAACCCAGATTTAGTTGCAGACGCCAAAAAAATAGAAGAATTATCATTCTCAGAAGCCAACGAATTAGCAAACTTCGGAGCAACTATTTTACACGCAAAAACAATAATTCCACTATTAGAAAAAAACATAAACCTTCGAATACTAAACACCTTTAACCCAAACGACAACGGAACACTTATAACAGCCAAATCAACATCAAAAGGAATCAAGTCACTATCAGTATTAGATAACGTAGCCTTAATAAACTTTGAAGGAAGAGGACTATTAGGAAAAGTAGGAGTAGACGCTCGTATTTTTAAAGCATTAAGTAACAACGGAATTAGTGTAAGTATAATATCACAAGGCTCTTCAGAAAGAGGAATTGGCTTAGTAATAGATAAAGACAACGCAGCAGCAGCAGTAAAAGCCCTAGAACAAGAATTTGAAAACGACTTACAAACAAAAGATGTAAGCCAAATAACCATACTAGAAGAAGTATCAGTAATCTCTATCATTGGGCAAGACTTAAGTGAATTTCATCACCCATATAACACATTAATTAAAAACCAAATAGTTCCCTTGTTATTTAACAACACAATAACAGGTAAAAACGTAAGCTTAGTAGTAAAAAAAGAACAACTACACAAAGCACTAAATGTAATTCATGGTCAAGTATTTGGAGTAGCAAAAAAAATAAACATAGCCGTTTTTGGTAAAGGATTAGTAGGAGGAACACTAATAGAGCAAATTTTAGAAAACTCAAAAACAATTTTAGAAAGAAGAAAAATCCAACTAAACATCTTTGCCATAGCAAACTCTAAAAAAGTATTGTTAGCAAAAAATGGAATAGGAACCACTTGGTCGAATGAGCTTGAAAAAGCAGTAGAAGATAAGCATACAGTTGATACTGTAATCGATTATGCAAAAGAACACCATTTAGAAAACTTAATAGCTGTAGATAATACAGCAAGCTTAGACTTTATAGAAAATTACATTCCGTTAGTCGATGCTGGATTTGACTTAGTCTCTTCCAACAAAATAGCAAATACAGTTTCGTACGATTTTTACAAAGAGTTACGTAAAACCTTAGATAAAAATAAGAAGAGTTATCTCTATGAAACAAATGTAGGAGCAGGCTTACCATTAATAGATACAATTAAACTATTACACGATTCAGGAGAAAACATTACAAGAATAAGAGGAGTATTCTCAGGATCATTAAGTTACTTATTTAATAAGTTTTCAGCAGAAGACGTACCATTTTCAAACGTGTTACAAGAAGCCATTAACAGTGGATTTACCGAACCAGACCCACGAGAAGACCTATGCGGAAACGACGTAGCCAGAAAACTATTAATCTTAGCACGTGAATTAGATTTAGAAAACGAGTTTGAAGATATTCAAATAGAAAACCTAATACCAGAAGAATTTAGAGAAATACCTTCAAAAGAATTTCTAACAAACTTAGAAAAACTAAACCCAACATTTCAACAACAAAAAGAAGCACAAGAAGAAAAACACGTACTACGATATATAGGAGACTTACATGGAGACCTACAACAATCAAAAGGAAAACTAAACGTAAAACTAGTATCAGTACCAGAAAGCTCACCCTTAGGAAGCCTAAAAGGCTCCGACGCCATATTTGAAATATATACAGAATCGTACGTAGAACAACCCATAGTAATACAAGGAGCAGGAGCAGGATCAAAAGTTACAGCCAGAGGAGTATTCGGAGACATTTTACGATTAGCAAAAACAAACAATTAACAATAAGTAATAAAACAAAACCCGCAAGGAATAGAAAAAGAACGCTAAGGAATAGATAAACAACCATAAGGAGTAGAAAAAGAACGTTAAGGAATAGACAAACAATTGTAAGGAATAGATAAAGAACATTAAGGAACAGACAAAGAGCCGTAAGGAATAGAAAAAAAACAAAAAGGAAACAACAAACAAATAAGTTACACCCTTTAAAAAACAAACATGAGTAAACATTTTGAAACACAAGCCATACGAACACAAACAGAACACTCACAATTTTCAGAGCATTCTACACCCATATACCTAACCTCAAGTTTTGTATTTGACGATGCAGAAGATATGAGAGCCTCATTTGCAGAAGAAAAGCAACGAAACCTATACAGTCGATTTTCAAACCCGAATACCACAGAATTTGTCGATAAAATAGTGGCTATGGAAGGTGCCGAAGCAGGCTACGCATTCGCAACAGGTATGGCAGCCGTGTTTTCAACCTTTGGAGCCCTGTTAAATGCAGGAGACCATATCGTATCATGTCGTTCAGTATTTGGTTCAACACACAGTTTGTTTACAAAGTATTTACCAAAGTGGAATATAGAAACAAGCTACTTTAAAATAACAGAAGCAGAAAAAATAGAAAGTCTAATACAACCAAATACCAAAATATTATATGCAGAAACACCAACAAACCCAGCAGTAGATATTTTAGATTTAGAACTATTAGGAAGCATTGCAAAGAAACACAACATATTATTAGTAATAGATAACTGCTTCGCAACCCCATACCTACAAAACCCAATAAAATTTGGAGCAGACTTAGTAATTCACTCAGCAACAAAACTCATAGACGGGCAAGGACGTGTCTTAGGAGGAGTTACAGTAGGAAAAGCAGAACTAGTAAAAGAAATCTATTTATTCTCAAGAAATACAGGTCCAGCAATGTCACCATTCAACGCTTGGGTGTTATCTAAAAGTTTGGAAACCTTATCAATCAGGGTAGAAAAACATTGTGAAAATGCCTTGAAAGTAGCACAGTTTTTAGAAGAACACCCAAAAGTAAACTTGGTAAAGTATCCGTTTTTAACATCACATCCACAATATGAAATCGCTAAAAAACAAATGCGATTAGGAGGAAACATTGTGGCTTTTGAAGTGAAAGGAGGTATAGAAGCAGGACGCAAATTTTTGAATAGCATAAAACTATGCTCCCTATCAGCAAACCTAGGAGACACAAGAACCATTGTAACACACCCAGCATCAACAACCCATAGTAAATTAAATGAAGAAGACCGATTAGAAGTAGGAATAACAGACGGTTTAGTACGATGTTCGGTAGGATTAGAAAACGTAGAAGACGTAATTAACGATTTAAATCAAGCATTAAATAATTAAGAAGTAAAGCATATATTTGTAATATGCTTTCTAAGAAAACAAAATACGGAATTAAGGCGCTTACCTTTATTGCTAGGCAAGAAAAGGGCACTATGGTACAAATAGCAACCATATCAGAAAAGGAAAATATTTCGCACAAATTTTTAGAAAGCATATTACTCACCTTACGAAAATCAGGAATTTTAGGAGCCAAAAAAGGAAAAGGAGGAGGCTATTACCTACTAAAACCATCAAGCGAAATTAAAATGACTGATGTAATTAGAACACTTGAAGGACCCATTGCTATGGTGCCATGTGTTAGTTTGAATTATTATGAAAAATGTGATGACTGCCCAGATGAAGAAGCATGCTCAGTACACAAATTAATGATTCAAGTAAGAGATAATACGCTACAAGTACTTCGAAATAATACACTTGCAGATTTAGTGTAGTATTAACAAATTGTAAAATTCAAATATTTTTTTGATTTCTCCTTGGAGAATTAAAAAGCATCTGTATATTTGCCGACTTAAAACCTAGTATTCCGATAGGGTAATGGTATTTTAAAAATGATTGTAGAGCAAGTAATAGAAAATAGAGCAAATTATAAAGAAGATAAACGTTCTGAAAAACCAATAAGAAGTATTGTAAAATCAATAAGTTGGAGAGTTGTTGGAACCATAGATACAATACTAATATCATGGGTAATTACAGGACAAGTAAAAACAGCCTTTTCAATTGGAGCTGTAGAATTAGTAACAAAAATGTTATTGTACTTTTTTCACGAAAGAGTTTGGAACAGTATTAAATGGGGTAAAAAATGAGTATAGAAACAATGAATTTAGAAGCAGTAAACGCAGAGTTAAAAAACAAATCTCCAAAAGAGATTATTGTTTGGGCATTATTACAAGCAAACAAAGCAGTAGTAACCACAAACTTTCGTCCCTATGAAGGAGTTATTTTACACGCAGTAGCATCAGTAAAAAAAAGTATAGATGTTATTTGGTGTGATACAGGATATAATACTCCACAAACCTATAAACATGCTGAAGAATTAATTGAAAAACTACAATTAAACATTCAGTTGTATGTACCTAAACAAACAGTAGCACACAGAAACATCACTTTAGGTTTACCAACAATTGATGATCCAAAACATGCTGTTTTTACAGAACAAGTAAAGTTAGAGCCTTTCAAAAGAGCAATGAATGAACACAAACCAGATGTTTGGTTTACCAACTTAAGAAAAGGACAAACAGCTTTTAGAGATAGTATTGATATTGTTTCAAAAAGTAAAGAAGGAGTATTAAAAGTAAGTCCATTTTACCATTGGTCAGATGAAGAACTAGATGCTTACTTAGAAGAACACCAAATACCAAATGAGTTTAAATACTTCGATCCCACAAAAGTAGAAAGTAACAGAGAATGTGGTTTACATATTTAAAGAACATGATTATGAATACACAAACTATACAAGTAGGAGCTTTAGAAAGCGAAGCCATATACATATTAAGAGAAGTAGTCGCGCAATTTGAAAAACCGGTGTTATTGTTTTCGGGGGGCAAAGATAGCATAACACTGGTGCGACTTGCTCAAAAAGCATTTTATCCAGCAAAAATTCCGTTTCCTTTATTACACATAGATACAGGACATAACTTTCCTGAAACGATTGAGTTTAGAGACCGTTTGGTGAAAGAATTAGACGTTGAGTTAATAGTACGTCAAGTACAAGACAATATTGATGCAGGTAAAGTAAAAGAAGAAAAAGGAAAATACGCAAGCCGAAACATGTTACAAACCGAAACGTTATTAGATGCCATTGAAGAATTTGGTTTCGACGCATGTATCGGCGGAGCGCGTAGAGATGAAGAAAAAGCGAGAGCCAAAGAACGTATTTTTTCAGTACGAGACGATTTCGGACAATGGGATGAAAAAAATCAACGTCCAGAATTGTTCGATATGCTAAATGGAAGAATAGATTTAGGTCAAAATGTTCGTGTTTTTCCTATATCTAACTGGACAGAGCTAGACGTATGGTCGTACATACAACAAGAACAAATTGAAATTCCATCCATCTATTTCGCTCATAAAAGAGCCACTTTTATTAGAGACGGATTAATCTGGTCTGCAAACGATGAAGTTGTGTTTAGAGAAAAAGAAGAAGAAGTACAAGAGCGTATGGTACGATTTAGAACCGTAGGAGATATGAGTTGTACAGCAGCGGTTTTATCAGACGCAATAGATATTGATACTGTGGTAGATGAAATCAGAGAATCAACCATATCAGAAAGAGGCGCAAGGATTGATGACAAACGCTCTGAAGCAGCGATGGAAAAGCGTAAACAACAAGGATATTTTTAAAATATAGGTTTTAGCTATTGGCCTTTGGCTGTTAGCAAGATTAAGATCTAAATAATAATAATAAAAAGGCGAACAGCTAAAAGCGAATAGCCAACAGCATAAAGATGAACGTAGTAAAAATAGCAACAGCAGGAAGTGTAGATGACGGAAAGAGTACGCTAATAGGGCGAATTTTATACGACACAAAATCATTAACCCAAGACAAACTAGAAGCGATAGAAGAAAAAAGTAAGCAACGTGGGTTTGATTACTTAGACTTTTCTTTAGCAACAGATGGGTTGGTAGCAGAACGCGAACAAGGAATCACTATTGATGTAGCTCATATATATTTTTCAACACCAAAAACCAGTTTTATCATAGCCGATACTCCAGGTCATATAGAGTATACTAGAAACATGGTAACAGGAGCTTCAAACTCACAAGCTTCTATCATTTTGGTAGATGCCAGAAATGGAGTGGTTGAACAAACCTATCGTCACTTCTTTATCAATAACTTATTGAGAGTAAAAGATGTGATAGTAGCTGTTAACAAAATGGATTTGGTTGACTTTTCAGAAGAAAAATTCAACCAGATAAAAGGAGAAATAGAATATCTAGCTAAGAAAAGTGAGTATCAAAACCAAAACATCACATTTATTCCACTTTCTGCCTTAAAAGGAGACAATGTTGTGAAGTCTTCAGAAAACACTCCATGGTATAAAGGAGAAACATTATTGAATCATCTTGAAAACTTAGGTTCTGAAGATACAGAAGAAGTGTCAAAAGCACGTTTTCCTGTGCAAACAGTTATCCGTCCTAAAACAGATGAGTACCATGACTTTAGAGGATATGCAGGGAAATTGTACGGAGGAGATTTAGTAGTAGGAGACCCTGTAACGGTATTACCATCTGCAACAAAATCAACCATAAAAAGTATTCAATTTTTTGATAAAGAATATGCAAGAGCAAAAAGAGGAAGTTCAGTTAATATCACTCTAGAAGATGATGTAAACGTAAGTAGAGGAGATATGTTGGTAAAAGTAGGAGAAGAACCCTCTGTAGTAAAACAGTTAGAAGCTACAATTTGTTGGATGGATAAAACACCATTACAAGCCTCTCAAAAATATTACATCAAACACGGAGTAAACGATGTACAAGCAAAAATAACCGAACTAACAGCTTTAATTCGTACTGACTTTACAGGAAAAGAAAAAGCTCCATCTCAATTATTACTAAATGAAATAGGAGAGGTGAGTTTAAAGGTTAGTAAACCGTTGTTTGTTGATTCGTATGAAGAAAATAAAGCAAACGGAGCATTTATAATCATCAACCCTAAAACCAATACTACCTCAGGAGTTGGTTTTATCAAGTAAATAATAAAAGTTATGGCAATAATCATTACAGATGAATGCATCAACTGTGGAGCTTGCGAACCAGAATGCCCAAATACAGCTATTTATGAAGGAGCAAGTGACTGGAAGTATAGTGAAGGAACTTCATTACAAGGAAATATAGCGTTACTTGACGGAACTTCTGTAAATGCAGATGAAGATAACGAACCAGTATCAGACGAATACTATTTTATAGTACCTAATAAATGTACTGAATGTAAAGGATTTCATGAAGAACCTCAATGTGCAGCAGTATGTCCTGTAGATTGTTGTGTGCCAGATGATACACATGTAGAAACCGAAGAACAATTGTTGGCAAAACAAGAATTCTTACATAACTAATATCAACGCTTTTACAAGCAAATTAAGGAGTAAAACAGATGCAAAGTTTTAGATCAGAAATAGAGAACCCTTTAGTAGAAAAAGATATCCTAGAGTTAGAGCGTAAAATACGCTTGTTTAGCGAAGGAAAAATAGATGAAGAACGTTTTAGAAGCTTACGTTTAGCCAGAGGAATATATGGACAACGTCAGTTTGGGGTACAAATGATTCGTATCAAATTACCGTATGGTAAAGTTACGAGCGAACAGTTACATAGAATAGCAGATGTTTCTGATGAGTATTCACGTGGTCGTTTACACATTACTACACGTCAAGATATTCAAATTCACCACGTAAGTTTAGACAGAACACCTGAGTTATGGGCACAGTTAGAAAAAGATGATATTACATTGCGTGAAGCTTGTGGTAATGCCGTACGTAATGTTACAGCTTCAGAAACGGCAGGAATAGACCCAAAAGAACCGTTTGACGTATCGCCGTATGCACATGCAACCTTTCAATTTTTCTTGCGTAATCCAATCTGTCAAGAAATGGGAAGGAAATTCAAAATGTCTTTTTCTGCAACAGAAGAAGATACCGCATTGAGTTTTATTCACGACTTAGGATTCATTGCTAAAACGAAAACAGTTGACGGTAAAGAGGTAAAAGGATTTAAAGTATTATTAGCAGGAGGATTGGGTTCACAACCACGTCATGCAGATGTGATTTATGAATTTTTAGAAACTGAATTATTAATTCCTACTATTGAAGGTGTTTTACGTGTATTTGATCGTTACGGAGAACGTGCAAAAAGAGCCAAAGCCCGCTTAAAATTCTTAGTAAAAGATTTAGGAGTAGATGCTTTCTTAGAGTTAGTAGCCGCTGAAAGAAACGCATTGGCGTATAAAACCTATCCGATAGATACTACCGATTTTGAACAAGGTATTGCTTTTGAAACCAACGAAGCTCCATCTGTAGTGATAGAAAATGAAGAAGCGTATAAAAACTGGAAAGGAACCAATGTTTTCAAGCAAAAGCAAGATAGACTATATGCGATAGGGATTAAAGTGCATTTAGGAGATTTTTATACCGATAAAGCACGTTTGTTAGCAGATTTAACCAAGAAATATGGATCGAATGAATTGCGCTTTACGCTACGTCAAAATATTTTGATTCGTCACGTAAGAGAAGAGTTTTTACCGTTTTTCTACAGTGAATTACAAAAGCTAGGCTTTGCAGAAGCAGGATATAACAGTTTAAATGACATCACAGCATGTCCAGGAACCGATACCTGTAATTTAGGGATATCAAGTAGTACAGGAATCGCAGCTGAACTAGAACGTGTGTTAAAAGCTGAATATCCGCAGTATGTAAATAATAAAGACATTACGATTAAAATTAGTGGATGTATGAATGCTTGTGGGCAACACAACATGGCACACATTGGTTTTCAAGGAATGTCAATAAAAGTAGGAAAGTTGTTAGCACCCGCTTTACAAGTATTAGTTGGCGGTGGAGTTTTAGGAGATGGAAGCGGACGTTTCTCTGATAAATTAGTAAAAATCCCAAGTAAAAGAGGACCAGAGTCTTTACGAATCTTGTTAAACGATTTTGAACAACATAAACAAGAAGAGGAAGACTTTTTAAGCTATTATGATAGACAGGGAAAAACGTATTTCTATGATCTTTTAAAAGAATTATCAGATACTACCAATTTAAAAGAAGATGATTTTATTGATTGGGGACACGATAAAAACTATGTAAAAGCCATAGGAGTGGGTGAATGTGCAGGAGTTGTAATTGATTTGGTAGCAACTTTACTATTTGAAAGTGAAGAAAAGTTAGAAAATGCAGCACAAGCCTTGAACAGTCAACAATGGTCTGATAGTATTTACCATGCCTATGCTGCTATGGTAAACACAGCTAAAGCATTATTAACATCAGAAGGAGCAAAAACCAATACACAGGCGGGAATCATCACCAATTTTGATGAAGTTTTTGTAGCAACAAATAAAATAGAATTACCAAGTTCATTTGCCGAGTTGATTTATCAAATCAATGAAAATGAACCTACGGAAGCTTTTGCAAAAAAGTATTTAGAAGAAGCGACATCGTTTTACAAAAAGGTAGATGCTTACCGAAAAGTAGCCGTAGAAAGTTAAAAAAGGAGAGTCCAATGAAAAATCAACCAAAATTAACCGTAGTAGGTGCAGGACCAGGAGATGCTGATTTAATCACCTTAAAAGCAATCAAAGCATTAGAACAAGCCGATGTGGTATTGTACGATGCATTGGTAAATAATGACCTGTTAGGATATGTGAATCCGAATGCAGAAGTAATCTTTGTAGGAAAACGCAGAGGGTGTTACAGATATCAACAAGAACAGATTAATGAGTTGATTGTCGCAAGAGGTTTTTCTCACGGACATGTAGTACGTTTAAAAGGAGGTGACCCTTTTATTTTTGGTAGAGGATCAGAAGAAATGGAATACGCAGCTAAACACGGATTAGAAGTTGCTGTAGTACCAGGTATTTCATCTTCATTAGCAGTACCAGCATATCAGAACATTCCCTTAACAAAAAGAGGAAGTTCAGAAAGTTTTTGGGTAATTACAGGAACTACCAAACAGCACCAATTGTCAAACGATGTTGCTTTAGCAGTAAAATCGAGTGCAACGGTTGTTATATTAATGGGTATGGGAAAGCTCTCAGAAATTATTCATCTTTTTAAAGAAGCAGGAAAGAGCGAATTACCCGTAGCGATTATTCAAAATGGAACAACTCTTGAAGAAAAAATAGGAATAGGTACTGTAGATACAATCGAAGAAGTAGTCGCTAAAAATAACTTGAGTAATCCTGCTATTATTGTGTTAGGAGACGTAGTAAACCACAGGCAGCAATTGCTACAAGTACAACAAGAAGCTGTTTTAAAAGAAGTGGTATAAAGAAGTTTTAGTAATGGTAAAACAAAGAATTCAAAGAAGCATTAGAATAACAAGATATATTCTTTATAAAGAAACCTTACTTGATTTTAAAGAAAGCTTTTGGTCATTTATCGGTGCTTTTTTTGGTATAGGTTTAATTGCATTTATTCAATCATTCTATTTGCCAGATATCGAAAATATTTTTTTAATAGGTTCTTTTGGAGCATCTTGTGTTTTAATATATGGAGCAATTCAAAGTCCTTTAGCACAACCTAGAAACTTAATAGGAGGTCATGTAGTATCTGCTATAATAGGAGTAACTATATACAACTTAGTACCAAGTGTTGTATGGATATCAGCACCATTAGCTGTTTCATTTTCTATCATAGCAATGCAGTATACAAAAACACTTCATCCACCAGGAGGAGCTACAGCATTAATAGCAGTTATAGGGACTGAAAAAATTAAATCATTAGGGTATATGTATGTCCTATCTCCTGTATTAACAGGAACTTTAATTCTTTTTGTAGTAGCTCTGTTATTTAATAATATGACAAAAGGTAGGTGTTATCCTACCAATAGAAAATATACAAGACTTTTTAAAATGAAAACTATTAAAAACAGGCAACAATATTAAATAAGTTTAAAAAGAATATTAATGAAGGAAGAAAGAAATAACCTGTACCCAATCTTTTTAAAAACAAAAGAGTTAGAGATGTTAATTGTTGGAGGTGGATTTGTTGCAGAGGAAAAATTACGATTTTTATTAAAATCGAGTCCAGATGCTATCGTAACCATAGTCGCACCTTTTTTTAGAAAAGAAACCGTTGAAGTAGCTAAACAAGGTAAGGTAAATATGATAACAGATAGCTATAACGACACCTATTTACAAGGAAAACATTTAGTGATTGCAACAACAGATGTTCCAGAAGTAAATATACAAGTGTATAAAGATTGTAGGAGTCAAAATAAATTGGTGAATGTAGCAGACAATCCACCGTATTGTGACTTTTACATGGGTGGAATTGTAACCAAAGGGAATGTAAAAGTAGCTATTTCAACCAACGGTAAATCACCAACAACGGCTAAGAGGTTACGTCAGTTTTTTGAGGAAGTAATTCCAGAAGACATCAATCAATTAGTACAAAACTTAAATAGTTATAGAAAAACTATCAAAGGAAACTTTGAACAAAAAGTAGAAACATTAAATAAGCTAACAGAGAGTTTAGTGAAATAGAGTACAAATGATACAAACAGATATATTAATTATAGGAGCAGGTCCTACAGGACTATTTACCGTTTTTGAAGCAGGATTATTAAAATTACGTTGTCATTTAATTGATGCCTTACCACAACCAGGAGGGCAGTGTTCAGAAATTTATCCGAAGAAACCAATTTATGATATTCCAGCATATCCAGAGATTTTAGCAGGAGACTTAACTAAGAACTTACTAGAACAAATAAAACAATTTGAACCAGGATTTACATTGGGTGAACGCGCTGATACTATTGAAAAACAAGATGACGGAACATATATCGTAACCACTAATAAAGGAACAAAACATCAAGCACCTGTAGTAGCTATAGCAGGAGGCTTAGGAAGTTTTGAACCTCGTAAACCACCGATTCCAAATATCGCTGACTTTGAAGATAAAGGAGTAGAGTACATGATTAAAGAGCCAGAACTATATCGCGATAAAGATGTGGTAATTGCTGGAGGAGGAGATTCTGCCCTAGATTGGTCTATTTTCTTAAGTGATGTAGCAAAATCGGTAACCTTAATTCATAGAAGAAATGAGTTTAGAGGAGCATTAGATTCTGTAGAAAAAGTTCAAGAATTAAAGAATTTAGGCAAGATTAATTTAATAACACCTGCTGAGGTAAAAGCAGTATTAGGTGAAAACCATGTAACAGGTGTTGTGGTAGAAGAAAAAGGGAAAGAACCTTATATGATAGATACCGACCACTTTATCCCATTATTTGGATTAGCGCCTAAATTAGGACCAATTGCCAATTGGGGATTAGAAATTGAGAAGAATGCTATTAAAGTAAACAATGCGTTGGATTATCAAACGAATGTAGAAGGTATCTATGCTATTGGAGATGTAAATACCTATCCAGGAAAATTGAAATTAATTTTATGTGGATTTCATGAGGCAACACTCATGTGTCAAAGTGCATACAAACGCATCCATCCAGATAAAAAGTATGTGATGAAGTATACCACTGTTGGCGGTGTAGACGGTTTTGATGGTACAAGAAAAGAAGCACCAAAAGCAGTAGTAAAAGCAATTCAATAATGGGGATTAGGATGAAAGTAGTTAGGAGTTAAGCGTATAATTTTGTTGTAATTACAAGTTTTAAGTAGAAACTTCTTTACCAACAAAATAGAAAAGCCTTCCTAACTACTGATTCCTATAAGAAATTGTTACAAATGGATAGTCAAGACATTAATATAAAAATAATAGACCGTGAAGGTGTAATGCATGAGGTAGTTGCTCCGACAGATATGGCAATGAACTTAATGGAAGTGGTTCGATCATACGAATTAGCTCCTGAAGGAACTATAGGAATCTGTGGAGGAATGGCAATGTGTGCATCTTGTCAATGTTATGTAAAGTCAAATCATGAATTACCTGAAATAAATGACGATGAAGATGCAATGTTAGCAGAAGCCTTTCATGTAGAAGAAAATAGCCGACTAGGATGTCAAATTCAAATGACATCTGAATTAGAAGGACTTGAAGTTGAGCTAGCTCCTGAAAGTTAGTTATTTTTGTAAAAAATTAGTAAATGCAATTCAAACAATACGATTTATCATTAAAAGATGATGTTGAAAACTTTACAAAACAATTATTTTACGCATTGTTTAATGATGTATGTCAAGAAAAAGCAAACCATTTAAAAGAGAAGTTTATAAAAATTTTAAATGGCTTGGCTATTAAAAATGCTCCAGAAGCATGGGCTGTATACCAACAAACATTTTGTGAAATACGAGAAAAGTTAGATTTAGATGCCAAAGCATTTGAACAAACAGATCCAGCCTGTAAAAGCTTAGGAGAAGTGTATTTAGCATATCCAGGGTTTCATGCGATAGCAGTGTATCGATTGAGTCATGAATTGTATAAAATGGAAATTCCTATTTTACCAAGAATGATGAGTGAATATGCGCATGGATTAACAGGAACAGATATTCATCCAGGAGCAGCAATTGGCGATTCGTTTTTTGTAGATCATGCAACAGGAATTGTGATTGGAGAAACCACTATTATTAAAAAAAATGTAAAAATATATCAGGGAGTTACCTTAGGAGGAATTCAAGTTAAAAAAGAATTAGCTTCTACAAAAAGGCATCCAACGATTGAAAATAATGTAACCATTTATGCCAACGCAACTATTTTAGGAGGAGATGTAGTAATAGGAAGAGATAGCGTAATAGGCGCAAATGTTTGCGTAACCACCTCTGTACCCGAAGGATCTATTGTAACCTATGAGTCGGAAAATAAAATAACCACTAGAAAATCCTATGTTAAATGATGTAGGTACTAAATTAACCATGAAAACTAAAACAATTATAGATAGTATAGGAAATACGCCACTAATAGAAGTATCTAACATACTTCAAAAGGAAGGCGTAAAACTATTATTAAAACTAGAGGGAAATAACCCAGGCGGAAGTGTAAAAGATAGAGCAGCCTTTAATATGATTGCTGAAGCTATTAAAAGGAAAAATATCCGTCAAGGAGATTATTTAGTAGAAGCAACTAGTGGAAACACAGGAATTGCGTTAGCACTCATGGCAAAAGTATTAGGAGTAAATATGGTATTGGTGATGCCTGAAAACTCTACTGAAGAACGTGTAAAAACCATGCGTGCTTACGGAGCTGAGGTTATTTTAACAGATGCAGAAAAAGGTATTGAAGGTTCTAGAGATGTAGCGATGGAATTACGCTATAAAAAAGGCTATTTTATGCTCAACCAGTTTGAAAATACTGATAATTGGAAAGCACACTATAAAACTACAGGTCCAGAAATTTGGAACGATACCGAAGGAGCAATAACTCATTTTGTTTCAGCCATGGGAACTACAGGAACCATTATGGGAGTGTCTACCTATTTAAAAGAACAAAACCCTGAGGTACAAATTGTAGGAGCACAACCTAAAGATGGAGCTAGAATACCTGGAATTCGTAAGTGGTCGCCAGAATATCAACCTAAATTCTTTAACAAAAGTAAGGTGGATCAAGTGGTAGAGCTAGATGAAAACGATGCAAAAAACATGACCAGAAAGCTAGCACAAGAAGAAGGTGTTTTTGCAGGAATGAGTAGTGGAGGAGCGGTACATGCAGCCCTAGAAATAGCCAAAACTATTGATAAAGGGGTTATTGTAGCTATCATTTGTGATAGAGGTGATCGTTATTTATCTTCGGATTTATTTCAATAAACTGTCTTTACTTATTTAATAATACAAGAATTCCCGCCTAAGTGCGGGAATTTTAATAAATATTTTTTTACGAAAAGAGCTATTAGTTAACATTTTACTTGTTATCATCCCAATGAAACTTATGTATAATTCGATGAATGATAGGGCTTATTAATATGCCCAAAGAAGCTATAAACACTAATCCAGCATAAAGTCCGTATATGCCAGCAAAAATGTGTCCGCTTTGAGAACTTGGCTTCTCAATAAGTCCTAAGCCCGATAACATGATTGATGAATGTAAAAAAGACTCACTTAAGGTTAAATCTTCAAAAGTAATGAACCCCAAAATACCTATTAAAAGTGAAAAAGCTATCAATACTAAAATACTCAAAAAGTGTTTTAATAGTCTGATATAAAACCTTTTTTTATTGATAGGTGCTTCTGTTCTTTTTTCGTACATGGTTTATTATTTGTACTACAAAGTACTGTTTTTTATAGACAATATGCTTTTATAACGATTAATTAGTAGAGTCTAATTTAACAGTAGCATTTAACTTTTTGTACTCATTTGAAACTTCAATTTAGTGAAGAAAGGTATTAATTTTTAATTATACATCTTTGTTGCATGTTTTTTTATGTTGTATTTAAAATTAAGTACTCTCAAGCCATAAAATTTTAGTGTTTGATTTGCTTTTATTTTTCCGTCGTTAAAACTCACTATAAGATTGTCTTTAAATGACTTTATATATTTTGTCCATAAATTTCCATTTTTGTCTTTTAGCAAAAAGTAAAATCCACTATCTCCAATTTTTCTACCTACAGACTTTAAGCTTAGTTCTCCGTTGCTACCAACGCTTGGTTGTAAAATAACTGTGGCATTCCCATTTGGTAATGGAAATATTGCTTTTATACAGGTTGTTCCATTCGGAATTGTACAAGTTTCATAAACACCTGAATAAACAACTTGTTCCGTTTTTTTAAATGTTCTTAACCAAATCGTTCGTTTTACTTTTTTCGTTTTTTTATCAATTAGTTGAATAATATTGCTATTCATTCCTTTAGTGTTTTTGCTGTTATTCATAGGAATGTTCAGTTGTTCAATTCTATTACTGAAAAGTATTTTAAGGAGGTAGCCCAAAAACTTAAAAATAGGATTCCATTTAGTTTTCAATTCAAATTCATAACTACTCGTGTTTTCGTAAAAGTCAATTACATTTTTTGATAACTTATTAAGTTCAGTTGTTGGTAATTTTAATTGGTTAATAGAGGTTATTAATCCTTTACTTAGTTCAGATTTACAGATTTCTAAATTTTCGTTTTTTTCTAATTGCTTAATAAATTTTTCTCCAATTCCATTTGTGTTTCCAAATGGACCTAACAACCATTCATATTCTTTTGAATTTATTTTTTTACCTGAAACAATTACCCATTGTTGAGTAACCCAATCTTGAAAGTTCTGTTTTATAAAAGCAAATCCCATTATTAAACAGTTTTCTTAGTGTAATTGCTATTACCTTTCCAAGAACCATATTCAGAAAGTGGTTTAAATCTTAGGGTTGTAAACTCAAAATGAAAGTTTTTGCGCTCTCTTTCTTTCATTGCATTTGAGTGTCTTTTAGGTTTTGGAATTTTACTATGACCGTGAACCATACTCTCCATTTCGTTTACATTTTTCCAAATTGAAAAGGTAGAAATTGTATTCGGGAATTTGAAAGATGCAAGAGAAAGTAATGTTCCAGAATGATCCCTTACTAATTTTTCAACTGGTCTTCCCCAATGTAAGAATCTCGGAACTGCTAAAGGTTTCATACGAGCAATTGTTACTACAACTACAGGAGAGTTGGGATTGTCTAAGGTTTCTTTTTCTTTAGGTATTTTATATCCTTTTATCTTTCCCCATTCTCTCATAAAACCTAAGCGAATGTGCCAACCTTTGTTTAATACTTTTCCAAAATTGTCTTTTTCTAAAAAGTTGTCAAGGTCTTTTTCGCTTTCCCATTGAGCAAAAATTGCTACTTCTCTTATTAAAAAACGAGAAGGAGATAGAATAGGAGAACCTAAAGTCATTGTAGTCATATATTCAGAATAAATTAGACCTTTTGTGTTCTTTTTTATCAAGTTTAAAAATAATCCTTTAATCGCTTTTCCAAATGGAATTTTTATAAGGTGAAAAGAGGAAATGTTCATTTATTGGCTTATATTAATTACTACACTGAATTTTTCTACACAAATCAATAATTTTAGTAGGAACAAACTCTTTAAATTCCTCTTCTGTAATATTATGGTTAAAATTAGTTGAAGCAGATATTACGTAGTTTTCGTTTTCATAATTAAAAGTTATATAACTTCTTATTTCTTTTGATTTACCTTCCGAAATCAATGCTATTTCTTCATTATCTAGTTTATATGCTTACCAAGTATTAGTATAAACTCTATCGACAGGTTCGGTCAATAATAAAACTCTATTCTAAGTCTCCACTTTTAGGTCAGTCTTATTCTCTTATCCGATAGTATTGTTAGAGAAGAATAATAAAGTTAAAAGCATAATAAAATTAACGATATTATTCATAGTTCAATATTAGGTTTTGTTGATTTTAAAAATGTACTACAACTTATTTACATACATAATAAAATTACTAATTAGATTCCTTTTATGGTAGGATAAGTAGAAGTTTTTAGCAATTTTATTTTTCTTATTTCGAGTAGCCAATATAAAACAAAATAAAAAACCGCACAAAAAATGTACGTTTATAATATTTTAAATGAGGTAATAGGGAAATAAGAAAACAAGTATAATTTCTTTTAGTATATGTATTAATAAAAACTAAATAATAAAGCAGATTTTAGAGTTCGTTTTGTAGGCTGTTCTTTATGTTGTTTATACTCTATAAAAAGATTTTCCATAGGTTTTCTCACTTTGTGTGTGTTTTGAGAATGGTCTTCGTCAGAACGATAACCAACAGGAGCAACAACAGTAGCATTTAACCCTAACTTATCCAAGTCTAATATTTTGTTATAAGCTTCGGCGTCAAAACCTTCCATAGGACAAGCATCTATTTTAAGCTCTGAACAAGCATTTAGTAAATTCCCCAAAGCAAGGTAAACTTGGTTAGAAGTCCACTTGTTCTTTTCAACCAAAGTTCTATTCGTAACGTCAGATTTAATAAAATCAGCATACCCTTTAAAATTAGAAATGTCTACCTGTTCTATTTCAGATTTTAAAGAAAAATAAGCATCTATATGGTCATTGGTAACCTTTGAATAATTACAAAACACAAATAAATGCGAAGCATCAGTAATTTGGCTCTGTCCGTAAGAAACAGTTTTTAATTGCTCTTTTATCGCACTGTCTTCTATAATCAAAACGGTATACAATTGCAGACCATAAGAAGAAGGAGCTAATTGAATCGCTCTTTTTAAAAGTTCTATATGCTGTATTGAAACTTTTTTAGAAGCATCAAATTTTTTAGTAGCGTATCGCCACTCAAGGTTATCTATTAAAGTCATACTATAATTGTTTAAGAATAGGGCAAAATTAAAAGGGAAGTAGTTACAAAGTCTTTACATATGTTGATTTAGTAATTTTTTACATTTTTTCTTTCTCAAAGGAGTTAGGGGTGAAAATATAAGTAAACAGAACCGTCAGCGAGCTTCGCTGGTCTTTCCTCAAGGCAACGGAACCATCAGCGCGTTACGCTGAGCTTTCCCTAAGAAGGGATAAAGCTAATTTTTAAATTTTAACAAACAATTTCTATTAAAAAGGCAGAAGTCAACATTGAAACTTTTAGTAAGAAGCTAAAAATGATTACATGAGAACTCTCTATACCTTAATTGGAATAGCATATCTTCTGTTCGTAGTGGTGACGTCGTACATGATTCTGGTTGAGCCACTCATAAACGCATGTAAAAAATGGAAGAAAGAAAAATAACATGTTATTACAAGTATTTTTCTTTCATAGCAATTGTATCAAAAGGGTAACCATAGCAAGAAATAAAACAAAAGAACTATTATTTAGGTATTTAGCATAAGGTTTTAAACTAGCAGAGAATGTGTTTGTATTCTAACATCACTTTTCATAGTTGTTAAAAGAATGGTAAATAATTTAAGAATGAATACAAAAGTCTTAGTTAGATTAACTTTTGGCATACATGTTGAAAAGCTCTAGGAAAATTATTTTATTATGAGAACAATTTCAAGGCAAATCAACAAATTATTTTTAATCGTATTCTTAACTATTACTTCTATGGCTGTAGGACAGGCGTCTTTAACAAAAACGGATGTATCAATATATCCTAAACCAGAGAAAGGGTATAAACAAATGATTATTGAAGTTCCGCATTCAGATAATGATAGTAACAAAAAAATAGAATTTGTTATTGGAAAATGGATGGAAGTAGATACTTGTAATAAGCACGGTCTTATAGGAAGTATAGAAAAAAAAGACCTTGAAGGATGGGGGTATTCGTATTATGATTTCAAAACTGATGGCGGAGTTATATCTACTCGAATGGCTTGTTTTGAAAGTAGCAAAGTCAAAAAATTTGTATCTAGTCAGCCAACAACAGTAAGGTATAACGGGAAATTACCAATTGTTATTTATGTACCAGAAGGTTACGAGGTTCAATTTAAGATATTTAAAGCAGAAGATGATGTATATCGTGCTAGTGAGGTGAAACAAAAATAAAGGCAAACTTAAAAGCGCTGTGATTTAATTCCAGCGCTTTTTTAATCGTGTCAAAAAATAAGATACAAAATTCTAGCCTAGACCTTGAAAATAAGAAAAAGACTCACTTGTTTAGTTTTCTTATCTAGTAACAAAAGTGTTCTTTTTCTTTCCGTTATTTAAAACTAAAATAAAAATTGGGTAAATAAAAAATAATACTATAACTTTGCCTCGTTCATTAACGTATTGATGTTATCAAGAAAGGTGGAGGGAATAGACCCTTTGAAACCTTAGCAACCCTTTGTGCAAACAAAGAAGGTGCTACATTCTACTGCATTCGCAGGGAGATAACGAAAAGAATTTTACTTCCTCTTTTCCTGATAACATTACACTAAATATCAGGAATGTCAAACATTTATCAAGAAATACAAAAACGAATTCTCGTACTCGATGGCGCTATGGGAACCATGCTTCAGGAATATAAGTTTACTGAAGAAGATTTTCGTGGAGAACGTTTTAAAGATTATCCAACTCCGTTACAAGGAAACAACGACTTGTTATCCATTACACAACCCGAAGCCGTAAAAGAAGTACACAGAAAATATTTTGCTGCAGGGGCAGACATTGTAGAAACCAATACTTTTTCAGGAACTACCATTGCCATGGCAGATTATCAAATGGAAGAGTTGGTATACGAGTTAAATTATCAATCTGCGAAAATAGCCAAAGAAGTAGCTGAAGAGTTCACTGCAAGAGAACCTCATAAACCTCGATTTGTGGCAGGTTCTATAGGACCTACCAATCGTACGGCAAGCATGTCGCCAGATGTAAACGATCCAGGATACAGAGCGGTAACTTTTGATGAACTACGTATTGCTTATAAGGAACAAGTAGAAGCCTTAATTGATGGCGGTTCAGATATTTTGTTGGTAGAAACTGTATTTGATACTCTAAATGCCAAAGCCGCTTTATTTGCCATTGAAGAAGTAAAAGCGGAACGAAATATAGAAATTCCTATCATGGTTTCTGGAACCATTACTGATGCTTCAGGAAGAACATTATCAGGACAAACAGCAGAAGCTTTTTTAATTTCAATATCACACATTCCGTTACTATCCGTAGGATTTAATTGTGCTTTAGGAGCTAACTTATTACAACCTCACCTAGAGGCAATCGCTTCTAAAACAGAATTTGCTATTTCGGCACATCCCAATGCAGGATTGCCCAATGCCTTTGGAGAATATGACGAAACCCCAGAAGAAACCGCAGAACAAATAGAAGAATACCTAAAGAAGAATCTAATCAATATTATAGGAGGGTGTTGTGGTACCACACCAAAACATATTTCAGCAATAGCAGCAATAGCAGCGAAGTACAAACCGCGTCACGCTGAGTTTATTTCAGTAACACAAAATAGTTAGTAGATGAGTGAAGAAAGACGACATATGAAGTTATCTGGTTTAGAACCGTTAATTGTTACACCCGAAAGTAATTTTATCAATGTAGGTGAGCGAACCAATGTAGCAGGATCACGTAAATTTCTCCGATTGATAAAAGAAGAAAAGTTTGATGAAGCCTTGGCAATTGCCCGTCATCAAGTAGATGGTGGGGCGCAAATTATTGATATTAATTTTGATGATGGTTTAATTGAAGGAAAAGAAGCCATGGTGCGCTTTTTAAATCTAATTGCATCCGAACCAGATATTGCGAGAGTTCCTATTATGATTGATAGTTCTAAATGGGAAATTATTGAAGCGGGATTACAGGTAGTACAAGGAAAATCGGTCGTAAACTCAATATCCTTAAAAGAAGGAGAAGAAAAGTTTATTTGGGAAGCTACGCAGGTTAAACGATACGGAGCCGCAGTAATAATAATGGCTTTTGATGAAGTTGGGCAAGCAGATACTTATAAACGAAGAATTGAAATAGCAGAGCGTTCTTACAATATATTAGTGAACATCGTTCACTTTCCGCCAGAAGATATCATTTTCGATTTAAACATATTTCCTGTAGCTACTGGAATGGAAGAACATCGAAAAAATGCGTTAGATTTTATTGAAGCTACCCGATGGGTACGTGAAAACTTACCCCATGTAAGTGTGAGTGGAGGTGTAAGTAACGTGTCGTTTTCTTTTAGAGGTAATAATGTGGTTCGTGAAGCCATGCACTCGGTGTTTTTATACTATGCCATCAAAGCAGGTATGAATATAGGAATTGTAAACCCTGCAATGTTGGAGGTGTACGACGATATTCCGAAGGATTTATTAGAACATATTGAAGATGTTGTTTTAGATAGGAGAGACGATGCAACTGAACGCTTATTAGAATTTGCTGAAACAGTAAAAGGAACTAAAAAAGAAAGCAGCGAGCAGGTTTTAGAATGGAGGAGTTTACCGTTACAAGAACGTATTACACATTCGTTAGTAAAAGGAATAGATACTTTTATTGAAGAAGATGCAGAAGAAGCACGTTTAAGCGTTACAAAACCATTACACGTTATTGAAGGACATTTAATGACAGGAATGAACGTAGTTGGAGATTTGTTTGGAGAAGGAAAAATGTTTTTACCACAGGTAGTAAAATCTGCTAGAGTAATGAAAAAAGCAGTAGCCTATTTAAACCCGTATATAGAAGCAGATAAAAGCGAAGAACAGCAAGCTATAGGAAAAATACTCATGGCAACTGTAAAAGGAGATGTACACGATATTGGTAAAAATATAGTATCTGTTGTTTTAGGGTGTAATAACTACGAAATAGTAGATTTAGGAGTAATGGTTCCACCAGAGAAAATCATTGAAACCGCTAAAAACGAAAAAGTAGACGCTATTGGTTTAAGCGGATTGATAACACCTTCGTTAGATGAAATGGTGTATTTAGCGAAAGAAATGGAGCGTCAAAACTTGGAAATTCCATTATTAATTGGTGGAGCAACAACTTCAAAGGCACATACTGCAGTAAAGATTGATACGCAGTATAAAAATGCAGTAGTACACGTAAACGATGCGTCAAGAGCGGTAACTGTAGTTGGAGATTTATTAAACAAAGAAACCTCCAATGAATATGTTGCCAAGTTGAAGAAAGATTATGAAGAATTTCGTGATAAGTTTTTAAAACGAGGAAAACAAAAGCATTACATACCTATTGCAGAAGCAAGAGAGCGAAAATTTAAAATAGATTGGGAAACAACTAACATTACCAAGCCTAAAGAATTAGGTGTACAAAAGTTAGAACAGGTAAGTTTAAAAGATTTAGTACCGTATTTTGATTGGAGTCCGTTTTTTCGTTCGTGGGATTTGCACGGAAAATATCCAGATATTTTAGAAGATGAAATAGTAGGAGTAGAGGCAACTAGTTTATATAAAGATGCACACGAAATGTTGCAACAAATTATAGAAAAACAAGCCTTAAAACCCAAAGCTATTTTTGGTTTGTTTGAAGCAAACTCTATAAACGATGATGATATTTCAGTACAAAAGAAAGGAAAAGAAGTAGTTGTGTTTAGAACTTTACGACAGCAGTTAAAAAAGCGTGAAGGAAAACCAAGTTTTGCATTGGCAGATTTTATTGCGCCTAAAGAAACAGAAAGAACAGATTATATAGGGGCTTTTTGTACCGCCATTTTTGGAGCTGATGAACTGGCATTGCAATACAAAGAAAATCACGATGATTACAACGCAATAATGGCACAAGCCATTGCCGACCGTTTTGCTGAAGCTTTAGCAGAATATTTACACCACAGAGTTAGAACCAAACATTGGGGCTATGCTTCCGAAGAAAATTTAACTAATAATGAGTTAATAAAAGAAGATTACAAAGGAATTCGTCCAGCACCTGGTTACCCTGCATGTCCAGACCATTTGGAGAAAGAGACCATTTGGGAGCTTTTACAGGTAGAAAAGAATATAGGAGTAACCTTAACCGAAAGTTTAGCTATGTGGCCAGCAGCAGCAGTTTCGGGATATTACTTTGCTAACGAAGAAGCTAAGTATTTTGGTTTAGGAAAAATAACAGACGACCAAGTAAGAGATTACGCAGAAAGAAAAAACATAGCCTTAGAGAAAGCCAGAAAATGGTTGCATTCTAATATTTCAGACAATTAAGAATAATTTAAAATAAACAAACAGAAGAGCGTATTTAATTAACAATAAGTTTTAAGTTAGGTAAACTAAAAGCTACAAAACAATAGTAATATTGCCCTATAAAAAATCAATAAAATTAGACAAATGAAAAAGTATAATTTAGAGATTCGGTTTGCAATACAATTACTAGTAATGGCAGCGGTATCGTTATTTGTAGCCTCATTGGTGTAATTAAATACGCCTTTATAAGCCATACTTATGAAGGTAACAGAACACTTAGAAAATGCGAACGGAACATCACTATTTTCGTTTGAAATACTTCCACCATTAAAGGGAGATACAATAGAGTCAATATTCAAAAATATTGATCCGTTAATGGAGTTTAATCCACCATTTATAGACGTAACCTACCATCGTGAAGAATACGTGTATAAAGAGTTAGGGGACGGACTCTTAAAAAAACAAGTGGTAAAAAAACGTCCAGGTACGGTAGGTATTTGTGCGGCGATTCAAAATAAATATCAAGTAGATGCCATTCCGCATATTTTATGTGGAGGATTCACCAAAGAAGACACCGAAAACTTTTTAATTGACCTCGACTTTTTAGGAATTGATAACGTAGTTGCATTGCGAGGTGATGCTGTAAAAAGCGAAACCTATTTTAAACCAGAAAAAGAAGGTCACGGGTATGCTAGTGAGCTAGTTACGCAGATAGAAAACCTAAATAAAGGAAGATATTTAGATGATGATTTGCAAAACTCATCAAAAACCGATTTTTGTATTGGTGTAGCAGGATATCCTGAAAAGCATATGGAAGCACCAAGTTTAGATTCTGACATTCATTTCTTAAAGAAGAAAATCAAAAATGGAGCAAACTATGTAGTAACTCAAATGTTTTTCGATAACGAAAAATACTTTGAGTTTGTAGAAAAATGCAGAGAAGAAGGTATTACGGTTCCTATTATTCCAGGGTTAAAGCCTATTTCGACCAAAAAACAATTGAATTTAATTCCGCACCGTTTTAAAGTAGATTTACCGGATGTTTTGGTAAAAGAGGTGGTGAATTGTAAAAGTAACGCAGAAGTACGACAGGTAGGGGTAGAGTGGTGCATAACTCAAAGTAAGGAATTACAGCAAAAAGGAGTGCCTATTTTACATTATTACTCAATGGGAAGATCAACCAATATTCAACAAATAGCTAAGGCAGTTTTTTAAAACAAAACACAATCAACCCAAAGTATATATACAGTTTATTAAACGTAGCTCAAATAAATGCCCCCTATAAACATTGAGAATTTTGTTAGTTTTACTAGCAAACGCCCCATACCCATTAAAAACCATAACAAATACGAAATACAAAAAAGTACGAGCAGATGCTCGTACTTTTTATGGTATGTAGGTTTTGTTTGAAACATCAAACACTACTGTTGCCTGTTACATAACAGTAGTGTTTGGTGTTAAACAACAGTACTGTTGTTACTTAGGCAACAGTAAGGCTAAATGTAGAATCACCTACCATAATATCCTTTAAAAAGCGTTCAGAATTTCCTGTTACTTGCGTTTTAACTCTAACATGGTAGTTACCTGTAGCAAGGGCTGGAACTTGACCAATAATCTTCTTATAGCTATTTTGTGCTAAATAAGAAACTTTGGTTTCGGTACCATCTTCGGCAACAAAATACAAACCAACTTCAGGTAAGTCTCCAGCAACTTTTAAACGCAAACCATTTAGCTCAAACAATCCGTTGGCAGATAAGGTAGTATTCGTGGTTGCAGAGGTAATATCTTTTAAATTAGTAATAATCGTGTTGGTAATAGGGGCAGTTACTTTTTGTAGCGGAATATCGTCTTTAATTTCGTTAATTAACTTTCCGCTATTGAGGTTAACGTGTAGTTTATGAGTATCAGGATTAAAGCCATCTTCCTCCGTATCAAAAACTCCAGAAATAGAGTAGCCGATGTTTAGTAAAGGTAGATTAATGTTATCGCCTTCTTCTATCGACTCGATAATTTCTTCATAGTAAGAATTAAGCACCGCCACAATATCGGTTTTACTCACTAGGTTACGTTTGCTCAACATTTTATCAATCAACTCGTTTTGATTAATAGTACGCTCTGTTAATATGCGTGCTGAGTAGTTGGTTTCATCGGTTAACTTGTTTTCAATTAAATAGTACTTCATCATATTGATTTTTAAAATTATTTACTTTTTCATTTGAATCCTTTTTTGGGTAGTAACAGCTAGCATATTGGAGCAATAACCAATACATGCCAAAACAATTACTAACCTTGGTGTTATTCATCACCAAATAGTCAGGTACAAGCGTACCTTAATAGCATTAACTTCGTAAAGATGTTGTAAAATTGAATGTGATTGAATAGTAATAGGGGATAGCAATTTACTTTTTACAAACAATTTTTATAGCTGATACTAAAATAGTTTTTTTTCGTTTTAGATGATATAAAGGAGGTATGTAAATAGAAAACACGGAAGGTTGTTATTCTTTTTAAAAGTTAAGAAAACCAATATAACATCTAACAAAGTTCTAATTATGGGGGCATTTTTGTATAGACCCTAACACAGTAGCAAACCCTACGGATTCCCGTAGGGTTTTGTGTTTTTATCAAGGTAGGTTTGCAGTAATATTAATAAAAAAATAAAAAATGAGAAAAGTGTTTATTGTATCGGTAATACTATTAGCTATTGTTTCGTGTTCTTCCCCTCTTGATAAAAAGTTTAATGAAGAAAGAGCAGCAGAAGACATAAAGGCGGTTCAATCAGAAATTGATTCAACTGAATTTGGAATGTTGGTGGGGTCAATGTTAAGATTAAAACTAGAAGGAGAAAAAGTAGAAGGTTTAACCTACAGAGAAATTTTAGAAAAAGGGAAAAGATGGAAAGAAAAAGAAGAAGAACTAGAGAAAGAGCAGAAACTCTTAGCAGAGAAAGCAAAAAAAGAAGAGTTAGAGAGGATTAATAGATTATCAGAAAGTGTAGTGATTTCTTGTTTTGATAAGGGTTTTTATAAGTACAAGTATGAAGATTATATTACCTATAAGTTTGTAATTCAAAATAAATCGAGTAAAAATATAAGAGCAGTGAAAGGGAGTCTTATTTTTTCAAATTTATTTGATGAAGAAATAAAAACGATAAACTTGGTTTATGATAAAGTGCTTAAAGCAGACACTACAGTTAATTATGAAGCACAAACAAATTATAATCAGTTTATCGATAGTGATAAAGCTCTTAAAAACAAGGAACTAAAGGATATGAAAGTAAAGTGGAAGCCTGAGAAAATAATTTTTGAAGACGGAACAACTTTAGAGTAAATCACTAACCCTACGGGAAACCGTAGGGTTTTGTGTTTTTATCAAGGTAGGTTTGTAATGATATTAACCAAAAAAATAAATTTAAATGGGATTGATAAATAGTATTTTAGGAAACGCAAGTGAAGTGTCGCCAGAAAAGCTGACAGATAAATATAACAGATTATTAGTTAGTAATGAGGTTGTAGAATTAGGGTTCAAGCTATTTAGAGATGTTTTTATGTTTACTAATAAAAGATTGATTCTGATTGATGTCCAGGGATTAACAGGAAGTAAAATAGAGTATAAGTCAATGCCTTATAAAAACATCTCTAGATTTTCACTAGAAACAGCAGGTACCTTTGATTTAGACGCAGAATTAAAAATATGGATATCAAGTGAGAACATGCCTACGGTAAGTAAAAAATTTAATAAAAATGTTGATGTTTATGAGGTGCAAAAATTTTTAGCAGAAAAAGCAATGTAACGTTAGAGTATCATTAGATGAACCCTACGGATTTCCGTAGGGTTTTCTGTTCGGCAGAAACTAGATTTGATATCATAAACTAAATCCCCCTTTTATTATGAATCAGAGAACTCAAATACTTTCACTAATTGCAGTATTACTGGTAACATTCGCTATGGTAAGTATAACTAAAAACACAAAAGCTAAAGAAAGAATATACAGTTCCACTATATTAGGTTGTAATATTCCTTCAGAAGCTAGATGTACAGGTTCTGCCAATTGTAGAGCATGTAAAAATTGCAAGTATTGTAAGCATTGTAGCAGAGGAGGCTCTTGTGGAGTGTGTGCAAAAAGAAACCGCACGAAAAGTTATACCAATCCGTATAAAAGCTATAAAAAGCCAAAACAAACCAAACAAACTATTTTTGACGGACGTAAGACCAATAGCACGTTATCTTTAGAAGAACCCTATTACCTAAAAACATTACTGGTAAATAAAAACTCTTTAAACCTAAGAAGTGGACCAGATACTTCTTATTATGTAATTCAACAATTAGACTTTGGAGAAAAACTAACCATATTAGCTACGCATGCAAAGTGGATTAAAGTAAAAGTACAAAGAACAAAAGTAATAGGGTTTGTTCATGCTAGTGGTGTTCTTTTGGTGGAGAAATAAAAAACATACAAAATGGGAAACCCAAAATTTGAAATTACAAAAACAACTAATGATGAATTTATGTTTAACCTGAAAGCAGGAAATGGAGAAGTGATTTTAACAAGCCAATGTTATGACAAAAAGCAAGGATGTGAAAATGGAATAACTTCAGTTAAAGAAAATGCTCCTGATAGTGATAACTTTGAAAAAAAGAAAGCAATTGATGATAGTTTTTATTTTACTTTAAAAGCACAAAATGGAGAAGTAATAGGAAAAAGCGAAATGTATACGACCACTTCAGCAAGAGATAAAGGCATTGAATCAGTTAAAAAAAATGCACCAATAGCCTCTGTAGAAGAGAAACTATAAACAAAGTAGAAAAGAGTATTTAGAAGCCTTACTGAAATCCGTAAGGTTTTGTTTTTTAGGTGGTTTAGCTTTGGTGTATATAACCAAAACTTAAAGAATGGAACTAGCCAGCAAACTAAAGGAACTCTCACAGAAGATTACAACATTAAAAGAGCAAATAGAAACAGAAGAAGCTACAAAAACAGCATTTGTATTACCTTTTATAGATTTATTAGGATATGATATTTTTAATCCAACAGAGGTAATACCCGAGTTTACAGCAGATATAGGGTTGAAAAAAGGAGAAAAAGTAGATTATGCTATAATTGAAAATAAAGCTCCTATTTTAATAATAGAGTGTAAACATTGGAAAGAAGATTTAAACACGCACAATTCACAGTTATTTAGATATTTTCATACATCAAAATCACGATTTGCACTTCTAACTAATGGTATAGAATATAAGTTCTTTACCGATTTAGAAGAAACAAACAAAATGGATGAAAAACCATTTTTAGAGTTTGATATAACCAAACTAAAAGAGCCTGTAATTAATGAAGTTGTTAAATTTCATAAAACAAAGTTTGATGTCAATCAAATAGTTAATAATGCAAGCTCTTTAAAGTATTCAAAAGAAATAAAGAAGATATTTAATAGTCAATTAATTGAACCAGAAAATGATTTTGTTCGGTTCTTTTCTTCAAGAGTTTATTCAGGAAGACAAACAGAAAGAGTGTTAGAGCAGTTTAAAGAATTAGTGTCAAAATCCATTAATCAATTAATAAGTGAAAAAGTAAATGAAAGACTGCATAATGCTTTAAATAAAGAAGAAGAAAAGTTGGTAGAAGAAAGTATAGAGCACGAAGAAAAAAATGAAAATAAAATAGTAACTACAGAAGAAGAAATGGAAGCCTATAGGGTTGTGGTGGCAATACTAAGAAAAAAAATACCTATAGAAAGAATTGCTTTTAGAGACACACAGTCTTATTTCGGCGTTTTATTAGATGATAACAACCGTAAGCCATTATGTAGGTTTCATTTTAATGGAAAAACCAAATATTTAGGGGTATTTGATGCTAATAAAAAAGAGATAAGGAAAAAAATAGCAACAATTGATGATATCTATAAGTTTGATTCTAAGCTTTTAGAAACGATAAATTACTATGAAGAGTTTGTGAAAGAAAAAACTAATTAAAAATATAATATTATCAGCAGTTTTATTCATACAAACTAAACTATGCACTTAAAAACAATACTATTATTTTTATTAGTAACTTTAACAGGAGTAAAAGTACCAAAAGAATTCAACGCAAGAGTAATTGGGGTAGTAGACGGAGATACGGTGAAGGTGTTGTATCAAAACAAACCAATATACATAAGGTTAGAACATATTGATTGTCCTGAAAAAGGGCAACCTTTTAGCACCAAAGCAAAACAATTTGTATCCAACAAAATATTTGGAAAAACAGTTAAAATAATCAACAAAGGAAAATGGCATTGGAATCGTTTAATTGCTGAAATATACTTTGATAATCATCAAAATATTAATAAAAACTTAGTAGAAGAAGGATTGGCAATGCACTTTAAAAAGTATTCAAAAAATAAAGAATATGCTTTGTTAGAAGTAAAGGCAAAACAACTTAAAATAGGTATGTGGTCATTACCCAATGTAATCACACCATGGCAATATAGAAAACAACCAAAATAACCAAACAAATGAAAAAAGTCATAATAATGCTACTATCAGTAAGTGTATTGGTGGCATTTCAAAAAATAGAAGACAAAAAAGTGTATATATGTAGTAGTGTAGCAAGTACAAAATATCACTTTAAAAAAGACTGTAAAGGTTTGTCATCATGCAAAGCAACCATAAAAGAAAGTACAGAGAAAAAAGTAAGACGATATGGTAGGTTGCTCTGTAAATGGGAGAAAAAAGTATTAAAAAAGAAATAAAACGAACTCTGTTGATAACTATATTAACAGAGTTTTTTATTTTTTCGAGCGAAGTACTATTTTAGCACAGACTTCAATTCACACGATTTTTTATGACGCAGGAAACACAATATACCGAAGACAATATACGCTCGCTCGATTGGAAAGAACATATTCGTATGCGACCAGGGATGTATATTGGTAAACTGGGAGACGGATCATCACCAGACGACGGAATTTACATTTTGGTTAAAGAGGTTTTAGATAACTCTATTGACGAATTTGTCATGGGAGGAGGTAAGACTATAGAAGTTTCTGTACAAGGAAATAAAGTAATTGTACGAGATTACGGACGGGGGATTCCACTAGGAAAAGTAGTGGATGTAGTTTCGAAGATGAATACAGGAGGAAAATACGATTCCAAAGCCTTTAAAAAGTCCGTAGGATTAAACGGAGTTGGTACCAAAGCAGTAAATGCGTTATCAACCTATTTTAGAGTAGAATCTAACCGTGATGGTAAATCAGCCTCAGCAGAATTTGAAAAAGGAAACTTAACAAACCAAGAGTTATTAGATGAAACATCACGTCGTAAAGGTACTAAGGTGACTTTTATAGCTGATGAAACCATCTTTAAGAATTATATGTATCGTCCTGAATACATTTCTAAATTATTAAAAAACTATGTGTACCTAAACCCAGGATTAACTATAGTTTTTAATGGAGAGAAATTTTATTCAGAAAACGGATTAAAAGATTTATTGGAAGACAACAACAATCAAGAAGATATGTTGTATCCAATTATTCACTTACGAGGTGATGATATTGAGGTAGCGATAACCCATAGTAAAACACAATATTCAGAAGAATATCATTCGTTTGTAAACGGACAAAATACCACACAAGGAGGTACACACTTAAATGCATTTAGAGAAGCCATAGTAAAAACAGTACGCGAGTTTTTTGGAAAGAACTTTGATGCTTCCGATGTACGTAAATCAATTATCTCTGCGATATCTATCAAGGTGATGGAACCTGTTTTTGAAAGTCAAACAAAGACGAAGTTAGGGTCTACCGAAATGGGAGGGGACCTACCAACCGTTCGTACGTACATCAATGACTTTGTTAAAACACAGCTAGATAATTACTTACATAAAAACACTGAAGTAGCCGATAAGCTTCAAAAGAAAATACTGCAAGCAGAAAAAGAACGTAAAGAATTATCGGGTATACGTAAACTAGCAAGAGACAGAGCAAAAAAGGCAAGTTTACATAACAAAAAACTACGTGATTGTCGCATCCATTTTGGAGACACAAAAAAAGAAAAATATTTAGACACTACACTATTCATTACCGAGGGAGACTCGGCAAGTGGATCGATAACTAAATCAAGAGACGTAAACACACAAGCAGTATTTAGTTTAAAAGGGAAACCATTAAACTCATACGGGTTGTCAAAAAAAATCGTTTACGAAAATGAAGAGTTTAACCTACTCCAAGCTGCTTTAAATATAGAAGACGGATTAGAAGACTTACGATATAACAACATTGTAATTGCTACCGATGCCGATGTTGATGGTATGCATATTCGTTTGTTATTAATTACTTTTTTCTTACAATTCTTTCCTGAGGTTATAAAAGAAGGACATTTATATATATTAGATACTCCGTTATTTAGAGTTCGAAATAAAAAAGAAACGATTTATTGTTATTCAGAAGAAGAAAAAAAAGCAGCAATAGATAAACTAAGAGGAAAACCAGAAATAACTCGATTTAAAGGGTTAGGGGAGATTTCTCCTAATGAATTTGTCCATTTTATTGGAGACGATATTCGCTTAGATCCAATAATGTTAGACAAAGAAATGTCGATAGAACAAATGTTAGAGTTCTATATGGGTAAAAACACTCCAGACAGACAAAAGTTTATCATCAACAATCTAAAAGTTGAATTAGATATTGTAGAAGAAAATTAAAATGAAAGAATTAAAGAAAGTAACTATAATAGTATCATTAATAATGATTTTTGCTTGTGTTTTAATGGTTTATTTTGGTAGACCATCAAGTCAAACTTCATATATAGGAACATTATTAATGTTGATTATGGCTTTAGTATTAAGCTTATCTATCAAAATAACTAAAGAATAAAAAACATCAGATAAATAAATTAGCTTGTAACTAAGTGCAAAAAGATAATGGATAGAAATAGAAGAGCTAGAATATATTTATTAATAGCATTTTCAATTTTTTTAGTCAACGTATTTAACGTAGATTTTGACAATTTAAGTTGGGGAGCAAATAGGTCGTCTTACATCAATATGATAGTAGCAGCCTTAGTTTGTATAGCTATTTTTCTACTAATTAAGAAGAAACAAACCAACTCTTAAACGAATAAAAGTTTAAACATTCATACATGAGTGAAGAAAGTAACAATTACGAACACGACGAAGAATTAAATCAACCCCTTGAAAATACAGAAACCATAACTAAGGTTACAGGAATGTATAAAGAGTGGTTTTTAGATTATGCTTCGTATGTAATTTTAGAACGTGCAGTGCCATCTATGGAAGATGGGTTTAAACCCGTGCAACGTCGTATTATGCATTCAATGAAAGATTTAGACGATGGTCGCTATAACAAAGTAGCAAACATTGTTGGTCATACAATGCAGTACCACCCACACGGAGACGCTTCAATTGCTGACGCCATGGTACAAATGGGGCAGAAAGAACTGCTAATCGATATGCAAGGTAACTGGGGTAATATTTTAACAGGAGACCGTGCCGCAGCCTCTCGTTATATTGAAGCACGATTGTCAAAATTTGCGCTAGATGTTGTTTTCAATGCCAAAACCACTGAATGGCAAGCTTCGTATGATGGACGTAAAAAAGAACCTGTAAACTTACCTGTAAAGTTCCCTATGTTATTAGCGCAAGGAGCGGAAGGAATTGCAGTAGGACTTTCTACAAAAATATTACCGCATAACTTTAACGAGTTGATAGATGCATCTGTAAAATATTTAAAAGGAAGAAGTTTTACAATCATACCCGATTTTTTAACAGGCGGAATAGCAGATGTTACCAACTATAACGATGGTAAACGAGGAGGAAAAGTAAGAGTAAGAGCAAAAATTTCAGCACTTGATAAAAAAACATTAGTAATTACTGAGATCCCTTTTGGTACAACGACATCTTCTTTAATTGATAGTATTTTAAAAGCCAATGATAAAGGTAAAATTAAGATAAAACGTATTGAAGATAATACGGCAGCCAATGTTGAAATCTTAGTGCATTTACCAGCAAATGTATCACCCGATAAAACGATTGATGCATTGTATGCGTTTACCAGTTGCGAAAACTCAATATCTCCGTTATGTTGTATTATTGAAGACAATAAACCTGTATTTATAGGGGTAACAGAAGTCTTGAAAAAATCGACAGATTTTACAGTAGAGTTGCTAAAACGTGAATTAGAAATTCAATTACACGAATTAGAAGAACAATGGCACTTTGCTTCTTTAGAACGTATTTTTATTGAGAATAGAATTTACCGTGATATTGAAGAAGTAGAAACTTGGGAAGGAGTAATCAAAGCAATTGATGAAGGATTAAAACCTCATACCAAACATCTAAAAAGAGAAGTAACAGAAGAAGATATTGTTCGTTTAACAGAAATAAGAATTAAGAAAATATCTAAGTTCGATATTGATAAAGCGAAACAATTTATTGAAGGTTTAGAAGAAAAAATAACTGAGGTTAAACATCATTTAGATAATTTAATTGATTTTGCAATAGATTACTTTAAAGAGTTAAAATCAAAATACGGAAAAGGAAAAGAGCGTAAAACTGAAATCCGAATTTTTGATGATATTGTAGCTACCAAAGTAGTAATGCGTAACTCTAAACTTTATGTAAATAGAGAAGAAGGGTTTATAGGAACATCATTAAAGAAAGATGAATATGTTACTGATTGTGCCGATATTGATGATGTCATTATATTTAGAGACAATGGTTCAATGGTGGTGACGAAGGTAGATTCTAAAACCTTTGTAGGAAAAGGAATTATTCATGTTGCTATATTTAAGAAAAAAGATAAACGTACAGTTTACAACATGATATACAGAGATGGAGCAAAAGGCCCTTCGTATATGAAGCGTTTTAATGTAACATCGGTAACTAGAGATAAGGAATATAACTTAGCCAACGGAGATTCAAAATCAAAAATATTGTATTTTACAGCCAACTCTAATGGTGAAGCTGAGGTAGTAACTATTTTACTCAGAGCAGTTGGAAGCGTTAAAAAGCTAAAATGGGATATTGATTTTGCCGATTTAGCGATAAAAGGACGTGGAGTTCGAGGTAATTTAGTAACCAAGTATTCAGTAAAAAAAGTAGAGTTTAAAGAAGCGGGAGTCTCAACTTTAAAACCTAGAAAAATTTGGTTTGACGATACAGTACATCGATTAAATGTTGACGGTAGAGGAGAGCTGTTAGGTGAGTTTAGAGCAGAAGATAAGATATTAATAGCTACACAATCAGGAAAAATAAAAGCAGTATCGCCAGATTTAGCGATGCATTTTGATAATGATATGATTGTGCTTGAAAAGTGGAAACCAAACAAACCAATTTCAGCAATTTATTTTGACGGTACAAAAGAACGTTATTTTGTAAAACGATTTTTAATTGAAACACCAGATAAAGAAGAACTTTTTATATCAGAAGAAGAAAAGTCAAAATTAGAAATCATAGCTACAGATTATCGTCCTATGGCTGAGGTGATTTTCTCAAAAAGAAGTTTAGACAAAATAGAGGTGAACTTTGAAGAGTTTATAGCAATTAAAGGAATTAAAGCTCAAGGAAACCAGCTAACAACAGATAAAATAAAAACAGTAAACTTGTTAGAATCGTTACCTTATGAAGAACCAGAAGAAGAAAAGGTTGAAGATATTGAGGTAAACGATGAAGAAGAAATTAAAGAAGAAGCGCTACCTTTAGATGTAGAAGATGCAAAACCGAAAGATAAAGAATTTGTGGAGTCTAAAGAAGATAAAGCAAAAAGAGCATTAGAAAAAGCACTTCAAAAAAAGAAAAAAGATAAAGATGACGAAAGTCAAACAGCATTGTTTTAATGGATGAATTTTTACCATATCGTTTTAATTTAGATACCTTTTTTGGTGCTTTAGGATATATTATAGTTGTATTTATAGTGTCTTGGGCTATTTCAAGATTGGCAAGAGCTATTATTTGGCAACTAATTAAAAGTAAAAAAGAAGATCGTTTTGGTAGAACAAGTATCCAGTTTTTACGCAATTCAGTATCATTTGTAATAGGCCTTTTAAGTGTTGTTTATGTAATTATGATGGTGCCTGCTTTTAGAAATAAAGCAACGCTAATTTTTTCTGGAGCAGGTATTTTAGCAGCTATTATAGGTTTTGCAGCACAAGCAGCACTCTCTAATTTAATAGCAGGAGCTTTTATTGTTATTTTCCGTCCATTTCGAGTAGGAGACTATATTAAGTTAGATGAAGCACGTGTAGGAATTGTTGAAGATATAACGCTGAGACATACTGTAATAAATAATTTTGAAAATAAGCGGCTCATTATACCAAACTCGGTAATTAGTACAGACTCTATTTTAAATCATACCATAGAAGATTCCCATGTATTGAGTTTTAATAATTTTAAAATAGGATTAAAGGCAGATATTGATTTAGCACGAAGGATTATACAAGAAGAAGCAGTTAAGTTACCAACTGTTATCGATTATCGTACACCAGATCAGGTAATGGGTGATGTACATCAAGTAGATGTTCGAGTTATTGATGTGTATACAGATCACATTCACATGCGTGCTTACGTGTGGTTAAACGAACCTTTTCGAGAATTTAAAACAAAATGTGCTTTAAAAGAGGCTGTACATAAGCGTTTTCTTAAAGAAGGAGTATCACTACCTATACCAATACATAAAATAATTAGTGCAAGTGTTAGTACAAGCTGATTAATTTGAGTTTTTAAACAAGAAGCCTAAACCCAAACGAGCTAAAAATTTTTTTTCAAATTCCCAAAAGAACTTAAATTGGCCAAAAAGCCAACCAACTAAAGGCAAAGTAGTTTGGTAAATAGGAAAGATAAGTAAAACTCTTAATGGATAATATAACCAAGGAGTCATAGTTTCAGGTGACAACCCTAAGAGATTGGTAACAGGTCTGGCAACCCAAGCAGCAAAAGAACCGTTTATTGCAAAAACGATAAAAATAGCAGTTAAAGCCCAATTACTTTCTATACCCCAACGTTGTTTAAGTTTCTCCATAAATGTTAATGTCGGGCAAAAGTAATTAAAAGAATAGGGGCAAACAAATGTTTGCCCCTTCATTACATTATAAATAAGTAAAGTTATTTTTTTCCAAATACACCGCCTAAAAGTCCGCCCAAAAGACCACCTGATTTTTGCTGGTTGCTACTAGTGTTTCCTAAAATCATTCCAGCTACATCATCAACAATACTACCGTCGCCATCAGCATCCAATATTTGTTCTAAGAAGCTTTGTTCTTTTTGAGTAGAGTTACCACCTAATAAACCTCCTAAAAGTCCACTTAAATCATTTGAGTTATTTATGTTGTTTTGACGAGATTGTTTACCTAATACTCCCATTAAAATAGGTGCAGCGGTTTTTAAAATATTAGCAACAGCGCCAGTATCCATATCAGCTTTTTGACCAATAATTTGTTCTACTCCTTGTTGTTTATTTCCTAAAACATGGCCTAAAATCTTGCCTCCATCTTGTAAAACATTAGAGTTAACCCCACCATTAAACAAGTCTCCTAAATTATCTAAGATTCCACCATCATGCTTATCTAATGCACTTTTTAAGCTTTCTGCACCTTGAGGTGTTGTAGCATTTCGTTGCATTGCTTTCATTAAAACAGGTAATGCCATTGTTAAAACACTACTAGTTTTATTAGTGTTTTGCCCTGTTGAGCCCGCAACACCAGATATAATTGTCTTTCCTGTGTCGCTATTTAATAAATCTAAAATTCCCGTCATTTTTTTATTTTATTAAGATTAGTACTTAGTTTCTAATTAATGGGACACAAGATACAAACTGAAGGTCACTTTTTTTAAATATTTCTTTATACCTTACGGCCAGTTAAAAAATAATAGATTTATAGATTATATGAAGAAACTTGCACTACACTGGCAAATTTTAATAGGAATGATTTTAGGTGTTTTATTTGGGGTAGGAATGACCTTTATAGATAATGGAGCATCATTTGTATCAGATTGGATAAAGCCTTTTGGAACAATTTTCGTAAAATTATTAAAATTAATAGCAGTACCATTAATTATTGCTTCTCTGGTAAAAGGGATTTCTGATTTAAAAGACATTTCAAAATTTAAAAATATTGGTTTACGGACCATGTTAATTTATATAGGTACTACAGTAATAGCAATAACAGTAGGGTTGGTATTGGTGAATGTTGTACAACCTGGAGAAGGGATTTCTGAAGATACTATAGCTAAATTAACAGCAGATTATGCAAATAGTGAAGGGGTACAAGCTAAAATAGCAGAGGCGAGTAAGCAAAGAGAAAGTGGACCACTTCAATTTTTAGAAGATATGGTTCCTGATAATGCTATGCAGGCAATGAGTAATAACAAAGCAATGTTACAGGTAATCTTCTTTACTATTGTCTTAGGAATATCAATGTTGTTAATAGGCGAGAAAAAAGCTACACCGTTAAAAAACTTTTTTGATTCGTTAAATGAAGTTGTGCTAAAAATGGTTGATTTAATCATGTTAACTGCACCTTTTGCAGTATTTGCATTATTAGCAAATGTTGTAGTTACTTCCAATGATCCTGATTTATTGTTAGCATTATTAAAATATGGAGCAACAGTTGTTGGAGGTTTATTGTTAATGGTAGCACTTTATATGGTTTTAATAAGTGTGTTTACCAAAAAGAATCCATTATGGTTTTTAAAACAAATAAGTCCAGCACAATTATTAGCGTTTTCAACAAGTTCTAGTGCAGCAACATTGCCGGTTACGATGGAGCGAGTAGAAGAGCACATTGGAGTAGATAAAGAAGTATCAAGTTTTGTATTACCAGTAGGAGCTACTATTAATATGGACGGTACTAGTTTATATCAAGCCGTAGCAGCAGTATTTATATCACAAGCTTTAGGTTTCGATTTAACTTTCGGAGATCAGTTAACAATTATTTTAACAGCATTATTGGCTTCAATAGGTTCAGCAGCTGTACCAGGAGCAGGAATGGTGATGTTAGTAATAGTATTAGAATCAGTTGGTTTTCCAGCAGATAAATTAGCCATAGGTCTGGCGTTAATTTTTGCAGTTGATAGACCTTTAGATATGTGTAGAACTGTTATTAACGTAACAGGTGATGCAACAGTTTCTACTTTAGTAGCTAAGTCTGTAGGGAAGTTAGGAAAACCACATCCACATAATTGGGATGAGCATTATGATGAAGTAAAATAAAGTAATATGTTTACAGTAAAACCACCTATAGTTTCTGTTGATTGGTTGCACGATAACTTGAATGCAGACAACTTAATAGTTATTGATGCAACTATTCAGAAAGTAGGAGCCAAGACAGATGATAAAAAAGAAAAACAGCAGATTCAAAATGCTGTTTTATTTGATTTAAAGAATGTCTTTTTAGATATTGAAGCAGAATACCCTAACACAATTCCGTCAGAAAAATATTTTGAAACTCAGGTTCAAAAATTAGGGATAAATAATGATAGCTGTATTGTTGTTTACGATGATATAGGAGTGTATTCGTCTCCAAGAGTTTGGTGGTTGTTTAGAGTATTTGGATTTGAAAATATAGCAGTTTTAAATGGAGGTTTGCCTTCATGGAAAGAAGCAGGTTATATGGTTGAGTCTAAAAATGAAAGAACATTGTCTATGGGAAATTTCAAAGCCTCTATTAATAAAGATAAAATTAGTATGACAGAGGAAGTATTAAAAGCTTCTCGTCATAATAAAATTATATTAGACGCTCGTTCAAAAGAAAGATTTTATGCTACGGAGCCAGAGCCAAGAAAAGACTTAAGAGGAGGACATATTCCAAATTCTAAAAGCTTGCCTTATGCAGGATTGCAGGTAGATGGTAAGATGAAATCGAAAGAAGAGCTTCAGAAAATATTTTCAGAAGTGAACCCAAGTAAAGAAGGAATGATTCTTTCTTGCGGGTCAGGAATTACAGCATGTATACTTGCTTTAGGAGCTGAAGAGGCAGGAAAAACTAATTATAGTGTATACGACGGTTCTTGGACAGAGTGGGCAAGTAGATTAGAATTGCCTGTTGAAAAGTAAATTAAGAAATGAAAAAGAATACTTTGCTGCTAATAATGTTATTTTTAACCTTACAAGGTTATGCTCATGATTCGGAGTTTAATGGAGTAATAGTAAAAAATGGTTTAGGTTTAGGAACTGTAATAGCTGTTGTAATTTCATGGGATAGAAATAAGTCAGTATTATTTGCAATACTACATGGATTGTTAGGTTGGCTTTATGTGATATATTACTTTATAGTTAAGGAAAAATAGAATAAAAAAAGCCTCAATATTGAAGCTTTTTTTTATATCAGTTTTTTGACTTCTTGTTTTAAAAAGGAAATAGCTGTGTTTGCTGGACTTTCTTGTTGTGAATAATCAATCAATACATTTTCTCGTAAATCTTTAGCAGTTTCAGATTCCTCTGCTGCAGAACGAAGTTTTGCAATAATAGCTAACTTAACAGCTGTAACAGCTTTCCAGCTATCGTCAGAAATGTATAGTTGTTGCACTAAGTTATGTTCAAATTCCTGTTCTATGTTAGCAATTAAAAGCTGTAGGTAATTATCAGTATCTTCTCCAATTGGATTAACTCTTAATAGTAATTTTGATGGGTTGATACGCTCACAAAACAATAACATACGTTCATAAGCTTGTAGTTTTGTAGGTAAACTTTCACGCTTCTTTTCAACTAATGCGTTGAATGTTTTTTCTTTATTATCTTGCTCAATAAAGCGGCCTAAAATTAGATAAGCTACACCGCCAGTTACTAATGCTGGTAGGGCATAGGCTAGCCCTTCAATAATTTTATCTTCCATAATGCGAATATACGAGTCCTGTTAAAATTGCCAATCCAAAACTTAATAAAGTTCCAATCAGTACATACTCGGTAAGCTTTCTATCTTTTGATGCAGTTAAATCTCCAAATCTAAATATAGATTTTGCAGCGAGTAAAAAACCGACACCAGCCCATTGGTTAATTGCAATAAAAACAAAAATTAATAAGCGTTCTAAGAAACCAATATACTTACCTGCATTGGCTAACGATTGTTCTGTTGATTTATTACCTTTTTCAGGGTTCCATTTAGAAATTAAAATATTTATGATAATAGAAGAAGTATAAGTAACAAAAATTAAACAAGTAAAAAGTAATAAGTATTGTTTACTTAAAAAGGTATCTATATTAATTTTATAAGGAGTGTATATATAGGTAGCAAGACCTAAAAAGAATATATGTAAAGCTTGGTCTAAAAAGAAAAATAAACGTTTGTTTTTCTTCTTTTGAAGGTATAGTTTTCCAAGATCAACCAGATAATGAGAAATAATTACAAGTAAAAAAACACTCCAGTATGTAGAGTTGAATTGTAATAATAATAGTAATAAAATAGCATGAACACCTATGTGAGTATAGAGTTTAATAGATTTTATTTTCTTTTTCTCTTTGTTTTTTACCCAGTTTTTAGGTTGAAACACAAAATCACCTAATAAATGAGCTACAAGTAATTTTAAGAAGAGTATCATAAGTTAGTAAATTTCTGATTCATAAGTTTTCTATAACGCTTTTCTAACTTCATAATTTCATCAAAACCAGAGCGTTTTCTTCGTTCGCTGGCGCTACTTTCTGAAATAGCTAGTTTTTTAGCAATAATTTTTTGAGTACACTCAGGGTTTTGTAGAGACATATTTACAAAAGCAGCAGAATTAGTTGTCCAGTTGTCCATTATTAATAAACTCAAACCCAAAGAAACCTCAAACTCTTCATTGATATCTTTCCAAGGAGTTTTCAAGGCTAAATTTTGTTTTTTTAATAAATAATCAAAGGCATATCCAGAATTTATAAAAGCTTCACCGTTAGCTTCGGTAATTTTTTCCGTATCAAAACTTTTATTACCAATACCAATAGCTAAACGAATGTCTAAATCTTTTATTTTCTTAATGTTAGTTTTTAATTCAATGGCGAAAAGTAGTGCGTTTGCAATGTTTTCAATTTCAATTTGAAAACTGTCTCCGCGAAAAAGCTCCCATGTTTTTGGGGTTTTTCCTACAAGATTGAAAGATTTTTTAAGCAAAGGGAGCCATGTTTCAACAGAAACACCTCGAGAGTTAATAATATCACCAGTAATTACACTTGTCATGTGTCTAAATTTTAGTAAAAGTAAGTTTTTGGGTTGAAAGCACCAAATAATTCGGGTTATAAAACGAATAGTGAGGAATAAGGGTTTGAAGACGAATTTTTATTAATTCGGGTTTTAAGAAGAATTAATAGGAGTTAAAATTAGTGAATAAAAAAAGGCTCAGAATCTTTAAAAAACCTAAAAGATTGGTTAATTTTCCATTTTTAAAATTCTTTCAATTTAATTTCCATTGAGTACTTACTTAGAGCAACTTAACGAACCACAGAGAGCAGCTGTTTTACAAAAAGACGGCCCAATGATAATTATAGCAGGAGCAGGATCGGGTAAAACGAGAGTGTTGACCTATAAAATTGCCTATTTGATGGAGCATGGAGTAGATGCATTTAATATTTTGTCATTAACATTTACCAATAAGGCAGCTCGCGAAATGAAAGAGCGGATTGGTAAAGTAGTAGGATATGGCGAAGCAAAAAATCTTTGGATGGGAACATTCCACTCGGTTTTTGCCCGTATTTTACGTTCTGAAGCTGATCGATTAGGGTATCCGTCTAACTTTACCATTTACGATACACAAGATTCAGTTCGATTGATAACGGCGATTATCAAAGAAATGAATTTAGATAAAGATAGATACAAGCCAAAGCAAATTTTAAGCAGAATTTCTTCTTTTAAAAACAGTTTGATAACGGTTAGGGCTTATTTTAATAATTCAGATTTACAACAAGCTGACTTAGAAGCAAGCCGTCCAAGAGTGGGAGATATATACAAAGAGTATGTAGATAGATGTTTTAAGTCTGGAGCAATGGATTTTGATGATTTATTATTACGTACTAATGAATTATTAGCACGTTTTCCAGATGTGTTGGCAAAATATCAAGATCGCTTCCGTTATATCATGGTAGATGAGTACCAAGATACCAACCATTCACAATATTTAATTGTACGTGCATTGGCAGATCGTTTTCAGAATATTTGTGTGGTAGGAGACGATTCGCAAAGTATTTACGGATTTCGTGGAGCAAACATTCAAAATATCTTAAATTTTCAGAAGGATTATCCGGATGTAAAAACATTCAAACTAGAGCAAAATTATCGCTCAACAAGTAATATAGTTCGAGCTGCTAATAGTGTAATTGACAAGAATAAAACGAAGCTAGATAAAGAAATTTGGACAGCAAATGATGCGGGAGATAGTGTAAAAGTAATGCGTACTATTTCTGATGGAGAAGAAGGACGTTTTGTGGCGCAATCTATTTGGGAAAACCAAATGAATTATCAGTTAACGAGCGATCAATTTGCAATTCTGTATCGTACTAATGCACAATCGAGAGCGATGGAAGATGCATTGCGTAAAAAAGATATTAAATATAAAATTTACGGAGGAATTTCATTCTATCAACGTAAAGAAATTAAAGATTTACTATCATATTTACGAATTTTAATCAATCCAAATGATGAGGAGGCATTAAAACGTATTATCAATTATCCAGCGAGAGGAATTGGAGCTACAACGTTAGATAAATTAACCATTGCAGCGAATCATTATAAAAAATCAATGTTTGATATTTTAAAGAATATCAACACTATAGATATCAGTATTAATTCTGGAACGAAAACAAAGTTACAGAATTTTGTAAACATGATTCAGCGTTTTCAAATTGAAACACAAACGAAAAACGCGTTTGAAATTGCTGATTTGGTGGTGAAACAAACACAGTTAGTAAAAGATTTACAAAAGGATGGAACACCAGAAGGGGTTAATAAAGTTGAAAATGTTCAAGAGCTTTTAAACGGAATAAAAGACTTTATTACCGATAAAATAGAAACGGGAGAAGACGCTTCATTAACGTCATTTTTAGAAGATGTAGCACTAGCAACTGATTTTGATTCTGATAAAGAAGATGAAGAACCTCGAGTTTCATTGATGACAATTCACTTATCTAAAGGATTAGAATTTCCTTATGTATATATTGTAGGATTGGAAGAAAGTTTATTTCCTTCAGCTATGAGTATGAATACCCGTAGTGAGTTAGAAGAAGAACGCCGTTTGTTTTACGTTGCTTTAACAAGAGCCGAAAAAGGAGCATATTTAACCTATGCACAAACACGTTATCGTTGGGGTAAATTAACCGATGGTGAGCCAAGTAGATTTTTAGAAGAGATAGACGAACAGTTTATCGAATATTTGACTCCAAAAGTGCCAGAACCATCGATAAATAGGTTTATTGATGCTAGTTTGTTTGATGATGATACCCCCAAAAAAATACGTTTTCAAAAACCAATTCAAAAAAAGAGAAAGGAATTTTTAGCGAAGAAGGAAAAAACAAGTATGGTTCCTCCAAAAAGTAAAATGAAAAAGGTTTCAGAAATGAGTCCGAAAATGAATTTATTTGATGGAGAAATCACAGTAGGAAACGTAGTAGAGCATAACCGTTTTGGTACTGGAAAAGTAGTAGCTTTAGAAGGGAAAGGACCCAATAAAAAAGCAGAAATAGAGTTTAGTACCGTAGGTAAAAAGAAATTATTGTTACAATTTGCAAAATTGAAAGTAATCGGGTAATTAATTCATAATAATTACCTATTTTGCATAGATAAAATATAGAGAAATGACGTTTGATTTAGAATACAATTCGAAAAGATCCAAATTAATTATCCCTGAATATGGGAGGCATATACAAAAATTAGTAAACCATTGTATCGCTTTAGAAGATAAAGAAGAGCGAAATACAATGGCAAAAGCTATTATTGATGTAATGGGGAACTTACAACCTCATTTACGAGATGTACCTGATTTTAAGCATAAATTGTGGGATCAGTTACATATAATGGCAGATTTTGAGTTAGATGTAGATTCTCCATATGAAACACCTTCAAAAGAAGAGTTACAAGAAGCTCCAGATAGATTGCCATATCCTAAATCAGCATCAAAGTACCGTTTTTATGGAACAAATATTCAAACGATGATTGATGTAGCATTAACATGGGAAAAAGGAGAAATGAAAGAAGCACTGGTGTTTACAATTGCTAATCATATGAAAAAATGCTTTTTAAATTGGAATAAAGATACCGTTGATGATAATGTGATTTTTAATCATTTATATGAGTTGTCTGATGGGAGAATTGATATTCGAGATATCGAAGAAGATTTAGCAGATAGCAAAAGTTTATTAAGAAAACGTAGCAGTCAAGGTCAGCACAAAAGTCATTCAAAAGGAAAAGGAAGCACTAATAAATATAGAAAAAAGTAAATGGCATCATTTAAAATAGAAGGAGGTCACAAGTTAAAAGGAATAATAACACCACAAGGAGCAAAAAATGAAGCATTACAAGTTATATGTGCAGTGTTATTAACCTCAGAAAAAGTAATTATAAATAATGTCCCTGATATTATTGATGTTAATAAACTGATTTTTATTTTAGGAAAATTAGGAGTTAAAATAGAAAAACTATCTAAAAACTCGTATAGTTTTCAGGCAGATGATATCAATTTAAAATATCTTGAATCACCAGAGTTTAAAAGAGATGGTAGCTCATTAAGAGGCTCTATTATGATTGTTGGTCCGTTATTAGCTCGTTTTGGAAAAGGATACATTCCACGCCCTGGAGGAGATAAAATAGGACGTCGTCGTTTAGATACTCACTTTGAAGGATTTATAAACTTAGGAGCAAAATTCCGTTACAATCGTGAAGAATACTTCTATGGAGTAGAAACCGATACTGGTTTGGTTGGTGCAGAGATGTTGTTAGATGAAGCCTCAGTAACAGGTACCGCTAACATTATTATGGCAGCAGTATTGGCCAAAGGAACTACAACTATATATAATGCAGCCTGCGAACCATACATTCAGCAATTATCAAAAATGTTGAATTCTATGGGAGCAAAAATATCTGGAGTAGGTTCTAATTTACTTACAATTGAAGGAGTAGAATCATTAGGAGGTTGTGAGCATACCATTTTACCAGATATGATTGAAATAGGTAGTTGGATTGGTATGGCTGCTATGACACGTTCTGAATTAACAATTAAAAATGTAAGTTGGAATGACTTAGGACAGATTCCGAACGTATTTAGAAAGTTAGGAATTCAACTAGAAAGAAAAGGAGATGATATTTATATCCCAGAACAAGAAAGTTATGAGATTCAAAGTTATATTGATGGATCAGTATTAACAGTAGCTGATGCTCCTTGGCCAGGATTTACACCAGATTTATTAAGTATTGTTTTAGTAGTAGCTACACAAGCAAAAGGAACAGTGTTGGTACATCAAAAAATGTTTGAAAGTCGTTTGTTCTTTGTCGACAAATTAATCGATATGGGAGCAAAGGTAATTTTATGTGACCCACACAGAGCAACAGTAATTGGTCATGATTTTAAATCACAGTTGAAGGCAACTAAAATGACTTCACCAGATATTCGAGCGGGTATTTCTTTATTAATAGCAGCATTATCTGCTAAAGGAACAAGTATTATTAATAATATTGAACAGATAGATAGAGGTTACGAAGATATCGAAGCACGTTTAAAATCTATAGGAGCTAAGATTGAAAGAATTGAAGATTAATATAATAGTAATTATATAAAGAACAAAAATCCTGAGTTAATTTGACTCGGGATTTTTTTTGAGGATAAAAAAAATGTAATTAAAGAATGTCTTTACCGACTAAGAGACCTAACTTAAATCAATCATTATGATAAAAAAAATAGTACTTGCTATCTTATTATTTCAAGTAACAATTTTTACAGCCCAAGAAAAACCTCAATTTACATCTTCAATAGAAGAAGTACATAAAAAAGAAGCTTTTATGAGTCAAAAGTACCTGAAATATACTATTGATATAACATTTGGAGGAAAGCAACGTCTAAAAGGAGAAATAACTCAAGAAACAGGAGGAGGGAAAATAAAAATAGAAAAACAAGATGGGTCGCTTATTATTTTTGATGGAAAAGAAGTCTATTCATTAGGGATAAAAGAAGAAGATATGGGGGCGGCTCGTTTTGATATTTTTACATGGTCATATTTTTTAGGCTTACCTTATAAACTAAACGACAAAGGAACCATTTGGTCTAATTTTGAAGAAAACAAATGGGGAACTAAAAATTTTGATACAGGGAAGTTAACTTTTAAGTCAGGAACAGGTGATGCACCAGATGATTGGTATATTATATATAAAAACCCAGAAACAAATATGTTAGGTGGAGCAGCATATATTGTTACCTTTGGTAAAGGAAAAGAAAAGGCAGAAAAAGAACCTCACGCTATTAAGTATAATAAAATCAAAATAATTAAATCTATACCTATTGCAACTAATTGGACGTTTCATATGTGGTCATTAAAAAAAGGTTATGAAAAGGTAATAGGAGAAGTAAAATTATCTAATATTAAATTTATTAATGAAGCAGAATTTATTGTGCCTCAAAAAGCAAAGAAAGTTAAAGCTTTACCAAACTAGTTAAATGAAATAGAAAAGCTGTTATCGTTTCGATAACAGCTTTTCTTATGTTTAACTTTTACATTTCTTCATTACAAGTATATTCTTGCGTACAAGCAAAATATTGGTGACAATAAATAGGTCCTGTTACACTACCAGAGCAGTCGCATCCACACTTATTAAGATCGATTGCAGCACCACCAGTTAAGTTTTTTTGTTGGTTTTTTGAAAGAATTGTAACTCCTGAAATGTTTAAAAAATTCTGTTTCATAATGAGGGACTTTTTGTATTATAAATTAATTAATAAAATTTCTTAAATATATAGTTTTAAGATTTTTAAACAAAATATAATAACCTTTTTTTGCAACTTAATATTATAAAGTGTTTTACTTATCGTTGTTACAGTGTCATTATGACACAAATTTTTTATTGGCAGTATTCTTGTTAATCAAAAGATGTTAAATACATGAAACGATTTACAATGAGTAAAGATCAATATACAAAAGAAGACGAAATTAATGACGCTATTAAAAATGGCGATTTAGGAGAAAATAAGGAAGAATCTCAAGAAAATAAAGAGGTTGAAGCTAAGGAAGAACCAACAACAGAAGAGTTAATTCAAGCTGAGAAGGATAAATATTTACGATTATTCGCAGAGTTTGAAAACTATAAAAAACGTACTTCAAAAGAGCGTATTGACCTTTTTAAAACAGCAAGCCAGGAATTAATGACAGCTTTACTGCCAATTATGGATGATTTTGATAGAGGTTTGACAGAAATTAAAAAATCAGAAGATTCTGAGTTGATAAAAGGTATAGAACTTATTAATAATAAGTTTAAAAACATCTTAACTCAGAAAGGATTAACTACGATAGAAGTAAAAGCAGGAGATGATTTCGATGCAGAAGTTCATGATGCAATAACACAAATACCTGCACCTACAGATGATTTAAAAGGAAAAATTATTGATTGTGTAGAGAAAGGGTATAAGTTAGGAGATAAAATTATTCGTCACCCTAAAGTAGTAATGGGGCAAGCGTAAAACAATTATCATTAATACAATTATTAGTTGTTATATAACCGTTTACTGATAATTGAACATTGAAAGTTATGGCAAAACAAGATTATTACGAAATATTAGGAATATCAAAATCGGCATCACAAGCTGAAATCAAAAAGGCATATCGTAAGATGGCAATTAAACACCATCCAGATAAAAACCCAAATGATAAAGAAGCTGAAGAGAAATTTAAATTAGCGGCTGAAGCTTATGAGATATTAAGTGACGAAAATAAGAAAGCTCGTTATGATCAATACGGTCATGCTGCTTTTGAAGGAGGTCATGGAGGCTTCGGAGGAGGTGGTATGAATATGGATGACATATTTAGCCAGTTTGGAGATATATTCGGAGGAGCTTTTGGAGGCGGTTTTGGTGGTTTTGGTGGTGGAGGTCACCGTCAAGCACGAGTAAAAGGTAGTAACTTACGTATTCGCGTAAAACTAACCTTAGAAGATATTGCCAAAGGAGTTGAAAAGAAAGTAAAAGTTCGTAGAAAGGTTCAAGCTGAAGGAGTAACCTATAAAACATGTTCAACATGTAATGGTAGCGGACAGCAAATGCGTGTAACCAATACTATTTTAGGTAGAATGCAAACAGCTACTACATGTAGTACTTGTCATGGAGCAGGAGAGATGCTAGACAAAAAGCCAAGTGGAGCCGATGCACAAGGAATGGTAGTAAAAGAAGAAACGGTTTCTATTAATATTCCAGAAGGTGTAACTGAAGGAGTACAATTAAAAGTAGGAGGTAAAGGAAATGAAGCACCAGGTAAAAATTCAATTCCAGGAGATTTATTAGTGCTGATTGAAGAAGTACCACATGAAAACTTAAAAAGAGAAGGAAGCAATATTCACTACGATTTATATATTAACTTTTCAGAAGCAGTTTTAGGAATATCAAAAGAAGTAGAAACAGTTACAGGAAAAGTAAAGATTAAGATTGAACCAGGAACGCAATCAGGTAAAATTTTACGTTTAAAAGGAAAAGGATTACCTAGTATTGAACGTTACGGACATGGAGATTTCTTAATTCACATAAATGTGTGGACACCACAAGAATTAACCAAAGATCAACGTAAGTTTTTTGAGGAAATGCAAGAAGATGAGAACTTTAGCCCAAACCCTCAGAAATCAGACAAATCTTTCTTTGAGAAAGTAAAAGATATGTTTTCTTAAAAATTTCTTAAAAAAGATATTTTTTTTAAATAAAATTTTTTTTAAACGAAAAACAGTTATATATTTGCAGTGTCTAGGAGACGTTCTAGACACTTTTTCTTTTTCATAGCAATTTTCCCACTCAATTCTTTTGAGTGGGTTTTTTTATGAATAGAGGTGTGAACTTTTATTTGACAACAATATAATAGCAGACCTATCTTATCGACTTATAAAAATATAAGTAGGAAAGTCTGGACACCATAGAGTAGCATAGCGGATAACATCCGTCCAGTGTAAACTGAGGACAAGTGCAACAGAAAGTATGTACAGGTAATGCTGTAGTGAAACCAGGTAAACTCTATGCGGTGCAATGCCATGTACATTAGAGCTCGAGCGCTACTCGCGCGATTCTAAGGGGTAGGCAGATTGATTCTGAGAGTAATTTCAGAACTAGATAAATGATAAGAGCCTTATTTATAAGGAACAGAATCCAGCTTATGGGTCTGCTTTTTTTACTATTTAGAATGATTATATCATTATTTTACATTCTCTTCAAAATAATGAATTATCAATTTGATAATTATTAGATGGTTTTTTACTTGTTTTTTTGAAATATTTTTAAAAAGAGGTTTTTCAAATTTAATTAATACGCTTTTTTGGCTGTTTTGTTGTTTATTTTTTAAATTAAGGTTAAAATGTTACTTTTGCTAAGCAAAAAATAACAGGATAAAGTTGTAAAAAAATCAGCTTTAATATATAGTAATTTTTACTATTTCCTTTAAATATTTAAAAACAAAACTTTTTATGAACACATACTCAGATTACCTAAAGGAGATTGAAGTAAGAAAAGGGCAAGGGCTTCACCCTAAGCCAATTGATGGAAGTGAATTGTTAACAGAAATCATCTCACAAATTAAAGATGTAAACAATCCTCACAGAAAAGATTCTCTTAATTTCTTTATTTATAACGTTTTACCAGGTACAACAAGTGCCGCAGGGGTAAAAGCTAAATTTTTAAAAGAAATTATTCTAGGTGAATCTGTAATAGAAGAGATAACTCCAGCTTTTGCTTTAGAACAATTAGGGCACATGAAAGGAGGAGCCTCTATAGAAGTTTTACTTGATTTAGCATTAGGTAATAATGCGGCTACTGCTGAAGAAGCTGCAAAAGTGTTAAAAACACAGGTGTTCTTATATGAAGCAGATACAGAGCGTTTAGAGGAAGCTTATAAAGCTGGTAATAAAATAGCAAAAGAGCTTATAGAAAGCTATGCACAAGCCGAGTTTTTTACAAAACTTCCTGAAGTAGAAGAAGAAATTAAAGTAGTTACTTACATAGCTGGAATTGGAGATATTTCTACAGATTTATTATCTCCAGGAGCTGACGCACACTCAAGGTCTGATCGTGAACTACACGGACAATCACTTTTCGAGCATAATAAAGATATGCAAAAAGAGCTTTTAGCGCTTAAAGAACAACATTCTGACAAACGTGTGATGTTAGTAGCTGAAAAAGGAACAATGGGAGTAGGGTCTTCAAGAATGTCAGGGGTAAATAACGTAGCTTTATGGACAGGTGTTAAATCAAGTCCATACGTTCCATTTATCAACATCGCACCAGTAATTGCAGGAACCAACGGAATTTCTCCAATCTTTTTAACTACAGTTGGTGTAACAGGTGGTATCGGTATCGATTTAAAAAATTGGGTAAAACAAAAAGATGCTGAAGGTAATACAGTTGTAGATGAAGACGGAGAGCCAGTTTTAAAGCAAGAATACTCTGTAGAAACAGGAACAATTCTTACAATCAATACAAAAACTAAGAAATTATATAGCGGAGAAAAAGAGTTAAAAGATATTTCAGCAGCGTTAACTCCACAAAAAATGGAGTTTATAAAAGCTGGGGGATCTTATGCGGTTGTTTTTGGTAAGAAATTACAAACATTTGCAGCTAAAATATTAGGAATAGAAGTACCACAAGTATATGCTATTTCTAAAGAAATTTCTGTTGAAGGACAAGGGTTAACTGCTGTTGAAAAAATATTTAATAAGAATGCAGTAGGGGCAACTCCAGGAAAAACATTACATGCTGGTTCTGATGCTCGTGTAGAAGTTAATATTGTAGGTTCTCAAGATACTACAGGGTTAATGACTTCTCAGGAATTAGAAATGATGGCTGCCACTGTTATTTCACCAATAGTTGATGGAGCATACCAATCAGGATGTCATACAGCTTCCGTATGGGATGATAAGTCAAAAGCAAACATTCCAAGATTAATGAAGTTTATGAACGACTTCGGGTTAATTACAGGACGTGATCCTAAAGGACAATATCCTGCAATGACTGATGTAATTCACAAAGTATTAAACGATATTACGGTAAGTGATTGGGATATTATCATTGGAGGAGACTCGCATACACGTATGTCAAAAGGAGTAGCCTTTGGAGCAGATTCTGGTACAGTAGCATTAGCTTTAGCAACAGGGGAAGCAACAATGCCTATTCCACAATCTGTTAAAGTAACATTTAAAGGAGACATGAGAAGTTTCATGGATTTCCGCGATGTAGTACATGCAACACAACAACAAATGTTAAAGCAATTTGATGGTGAAAATGTGTTCCAAGGAAGGGTTATTGAAGTACATATTGGTACATTAACAGCTGATCAAGCCTTTACATTTACTGATTGGACAGCTGAAATGAAAGCGAAGGCTTCTATTTGTATTTCAGAAGATGAAACATTAATAGAATCGTTAGAAATTGCCAGAGATCGTATTCAAATCATGATTGATAAAGGAATGGATAATGAAGGGCAAGTACTGAAAGGTTTAGTTGATAAGGCAAATACTAGAATTCAAGAAGTTAAAACAGGAATTAAACCAGCATTAAAACCTGATGCAGACGCTAAATATTATGCAGAGGTAGTTATCGATTTAGATGAAATTGCTGAGCCAATGATTGCAGATCCTGATGTAAATAACGAGGATGTTTCTAAACGTTATACGCACGATACTATTAGACCATTATCATTCTATGGAGGAACTAAAAAAGTAGATTTAGGTTTCATAGGATCTTGTATGGTTCATAAAGGAGATATGAAGATTTTAGCTCAAATGTTGAAAAATATTGAAGAGCAACAAGGAAAAATAGAGTTTAATGCTCCGTTAGTAGTTGCTCCACCAACATACAACATTGTTGATGAGTTAAAAGCAGAAGGAGATTGGGAAGTATTACAAAAATACTCAGGATTTGAGTTTGATGATAACGAGCCAAAAGGTTTAGCACGTACTAAGTATGAAAACATGTTATATTTAGAGCGTCCAGGGTGTAACTTATGTATGGGGAACCAAGAAAAGGCTGAACCAGGAGATACGGTAATGGCTACATCAACACGTTTATTCCAAGGAAGAGTAGTAAAAGATTCAGGAGAGAAAAAAGGTGAATCTTTATTATCATCTACACCAGTAGTAGTATTATCTACTATTTTAGGAAGAACTCCTACTATGGAAGAGTATGAAAAAGCTGTTGAAGGTATTGTTTTAACGAAGTTTAAACCATCTCAAAAACAATTAGTAACAGCATAGGTTACTAAAATTTAATTGAAAAGCCCGAGTCTGAAAAGATTCGGGCTTTCTTTTATAAATAAGAGTATCATGGTTTAGCTATAGAAAAAACTTATTTAAACTTTTTATAATTATATGGCAAGCCCATTCTTAAACTATTTTTTTTTGGTAAATTCGTAGAGCAACAAAAAAATAACATTTATGGCTTTTGATATTAATATGATAAAAGAGGTGTACAGTAAGGTGGTTGATCGTGTAGATGCTGCACGTAAAATTACGGGTAAGCCTTTAACATTAGCAGAGAAAATTTTATACACACATCTTTGGGATAAAACCCCAACGAAAGCTTTCGAAAGAGGAAAGGATTATGTAGATTTTGCACCAGATCGCATTGCATGTCAAGATGCAACAGCACAAATGGCATTATTACAATTTATGCAAGCAGGAAAAGATAAGGTAGCGGTACCTACTACTGTGCATTGTGATCATTTAATTCAGGCTAAAGATGGAGCAGCAACCGATTTAAAACATGCAAACGATGTAAGTAGTGAAGTTTTTAACTTTTTAGAATCTGTATCTAATAAATATGGTATTGGTTTTTGGAAACCTGGAGCTGGGATTATTCATCAAGTAGTATTAGAAAATTATGCTTTCCCAGGAGGAATGATGATTGGTACTGATTCTCACACGGTAAATGCTGGAGGATTAGGTATGGTCGCTATTGGTGTTGGAGGGGCAGATGCAGTAGATGTAATGGCAGGTATGCCTTGGGAATTGAAGTTTCCAAAATTAATAGGTGTAAAATTAACAGGTAAATTATCCGGTTGGACAGCACCGAAAGACGTGATTTTAAAAGTAGCAGAAATTCTTACAGTAAAAGGAGGAACAGGTGCAATTGTAGAATATTTTGGACCTGGGGCAACAGCAATGTCATGTACTGGTAAAGGGACTATTTGTAACATGGGAGCTGAAATAGGAGCAACCACGTCAACATTTGGTTATGATGAATCTATGGAACGTTATTTACGAGCTACAGATAGAAGCGATGTTGCAGATGCAGCAAATGAAATTAAAGAATACTTAACAGGAGATATAGAAGTATATACAAACCCTGAACAATATTTTGATCAAGTTATTGAAATTAACTTATCAGAATTAGGGCCTTTATTAAATGGACCTTTTACTCCAGATTTATCAACACCAGCAGGAAAAGAAATGGGAGAAAAGGCAACAGCTAACGACTGGCCGTTACAAGTTGAATGGGGATTAATAGGTTCTTGTACAAATTCTTCTTATGAAGATTTATCACGTGCAGCTTCAATAGCGCAACAAGCAATTGATAAAGGATTAAAAATGAAGTCTGAGTTAGGAATCAATCCTGGTTCAGAGCAAGTTCGATACACAGCAGAAAGGGATGGTATTTTAGACCTTTTTGAAAAGCTGGATGCTAAAATATTTACCAACGCATGTGGCCCATGTATTGGGCAGTGGGCTAGGTATAGTGACCCTAAAAATGCACCAAAGAACAGTATTGTTCACTCTTTCAACCGTAACTTTGCTAAACGAGCTGATGGTAATCCTAATACACATGCTTTTGTAGCTTCACCAGAATTAACAGCTGCTATTGCAATTTCAGGACGTTTAGACTTTAATCCAATGACAGATTCATTAATCAATGAAAATGGAGAAGAGGTAATGTTTGATGAGCCAACAGGGTGGGAGTTACCACCAAAAGGGTTTGAAGTTAAAGATAATGGATATCTAGCACCAGAGAAAGACGGTAGTCATGTAAAAATAGTTGTAAACCCTAATTCAGAACGTTTAGAATTGTTGACTCCATTCACTCCATTAGGAGATACAATCGAAGGAGCAAAATTATTAATCAAAGCACATGGAAAATGTACAACTGATCATATTTCTATGGCAGGTCCTTGGTTACGTTACCGTGGACACTTAGATAATATTTCCAACAACATGTTAATTGGAGCTGTAAATGCTTTCAATATGAAGACGAATTTCGTGAAAAATCAATTGACAGGAGAGTATGATGCAGTACCTAAGGTGCAACGTGAATACAAAGCAAAAGGAATTAAAACGATTGTAGTAGGAGACCATAATTACGGTGAAGGCTCTTCTCGTGAACATGCAGCAATGGAACCACGTCATTTAGGAGTTGCCGCAGTATTAGTAAAATCATTTGCACGTATTCATGAAACAAACTTGAAAAAACAAGGAATGTTAGGGTTAACCTTTGATAACGAGTCAGATTACGATTTAATTCAAGAAGATGATACGTTTAACTTCTTGGACTTAAATGAGTTTTCACCAGGTAAACCATTAACGATTGAAGTAGTACACACTGATGGCTCAAAAGATATAATCGTTACAAACCATACTTACAACGAAGGACAAATTGAATGGTATAAAGAAGGATCAGCCTTAAATTTAATAAAAAAGCAAAATGCCTAATAAGCGTTTTTAAAAATAAATAGTTTAAAAGCTCTGGAATCTTCCAGAGCTTTTTTTGTAAAGAAGCATTAACCTTTCCGACCTAGTTTAAAAAGTAAACTATGGGTAAACTTTGGTTTTTTGAAGATGTTAATTTGTTTAAGATATTATGTCCACACAAATATGAGGGATATAAACAGGAGCATATATTTTCTACATATAAAAAGAGTGACTATATATATATTGAAGATGAGGCAGCTAGTAAAATATACCTAATAGATAAAGGTAAAGTGAAGATAGGATATTATACTGAAGATGGAAATGAGATTATCAAAGCAATTTTAACCAAAGGAGAAATATTTGGAGAAAAAGCTATTTTAGGAATAGATAAAAGAAATGAATTTGCACAATCAATTGATAATGCTACAGTGATTTGTCCCGTATCTAAAGATACTATGTATTCATTAATGAGAGATAATGTATCTGTTAGTTTTAAGATGCATAAATTCATAGGCTTAAGAATTAAAAAGCTAGAAAGAAGATTACAATTATTGCTGTTTAAAGATACACGAACCCGTTTGTTAGAGTTTTTTAAAGAGCTTTGTGAAGAATACGGTTATGAATGTGATAAAACTGGAGATCAAGTAATTGCACACCCTTATACACAGAAAGATATTGCAACACTCATAGGTACTTCAAGACCTACTTTAAATACCTTAATGAATGAGTTAAAACAAGAAAAAATTATAGATTTTAACAGAAAAGAGATACGATTGCTAAAAAAAGCAGCATAAGTGTAAGCTAGCTAACATTTTAAAAGAAAACATGCAAGTAACTTTGTTTTTGTATAAATTCAAAATTACAAAAACAATGAAGAAAATACTTTTAACATTAGCAGTAATAAGCACGATAACTTTTGCTGCCTGTAGCGATGATGATGATAACACACTAAGAACATCAAACTTAAGTCTAAATGTAACTGGTTTAGAAAATTTAGGAACAGAGTATGTATATGAAGGTTGGGTTATAGTAAATGGAGCACCAGTATCAACAGGAACTTTTAGTGTAAATGACTCAGGAGAACTATCGCAAAGTTCTTTTGTAGTAGAAGCAAATGCTTTAGCAACAGCTACAAAATTTGTACTTTCTATAGAACCAGCAAATGACCCAGACCCAGCGCCTGCGAATACTAAAATAGTAGCAGGAGATTTTTCTGGTAACTCAGCAGGAGTAACATCTACAGAAATTGTTGGAGATTTCTCTGCTGCTACAGGTAAGTATATTCTAGCAACTCCAACTGATGGGATGATGAACAATGAAAGAAGCGGTATTTGGTTTTTAGATTTAACAAGTGGAAGTCCAGCTACAGGATTATCTTTACCAACATTACCAGTAGGTTGGAAGTATGAAGGATGGGTAGTTATAAATGGCACACCAATTAGCACAGGAACCTTTACTGATGTAGCAATGGCAGATGATAATGCTGTAACAACACCATTTAAAGGAGATATAAATAATGGACCAGGATATCCAGGAGAAGATTTTATACAAAATGCCCCTACTGGGTTTACTTTTCCTACAGATTTAAGAGGAACAACAGCAGTTATATCCGTTGAGCCAGATCCAGATAATAGTCCAAATCCTTTTACATTAAAGCCCCTAGCGCATGGAGTTCCATCAGATGCTGATGATCATGTAACTTTTACTATGGGAGCAGGACCAGTTAAAGAAATTAGTGGTACTGTTACAAGATAGAATAACTTGTATAATTTACAGATGTAAGAGTAATCAATTATCTTTGGTTACTCTTTTTATACAAAAATATTTATGATAGAATTTTTAAACAACATATCTCAAAAACCATTGCAAGTAGTTGATGTTAGCATACCTTTTAAGGAGTACGTTCCCATTTCATTGGCTGCATCTAATAAGGAACTAACCCTTGATATTTCTTCATCAAAAGAATGGGAAGCATATTTAGAGAATTATTTTTCAAGAGAAAAAAAAATAGTTGCTTTTGGAGGATATTTAGAAGTAAGAGGTATTTATAACAGAAGCGAACATTTCAATAAACTATCAGAAGAAAATCAACGAAATATCCATTTAGGAATCGATTTATGGTGCGATGCGGGAACTGATATTTTGGCCGTACTAGATGGAGAAGTTCATAGTTTTAAAAATAACACAAGTTATGGGGATTATGGACCAACAATTATTATAAAACATTCAATTGAAGGAAATGAGTTTTATTCATTGTATGGTCATTTATCCTTAGAATCTTTAGAAGACATATCAGTTGGTAAAAAAGTTAAACAAGGAGACAAGATAGGAACCTTAGGAGATAGTTCTGTAAATGGAGATTATGCTCCGCATTTACACTTTCAGTTAATAATAGATATTGAATATTATTATGGAGATTACCCAGGAGTGTCTTCAAAAAAGACCTTAGATTTTTACAAGGAAAATTGCCCTAACCCCAATTTATTATTAAAATTGCCAAATGAAACGAACATTAATAAACATTAAAAACTTCTTTAGAAAAGAATTTGTTTAAAATTTTTAATGAGAGAACGAGTGCAACGAGTGGTTGTAAATGTTCTGTGTTTTATAATTACAGATGAATCAGTTAATTAATAAAGTTTAAACGTTTGAAATATAGACAACTTACAAAAGAGCAATTTGAAGGATTGCATGAAGAGTTTGCACGTTTTTTAGCATCACAAAACATTGATAAAAAAGAATGGGATGAGCTAAAAAATGAGAAACCACAAGTAGCTGAAGACGAAATGAATGTGTTTAGTGATGTGGTTTGGGACGATGTTCTTACCAAAACAGCGTATTTAGAACATTTTTCACCAAAAGTGATCAACCTATTTAAATGTGATGAAAAAGAAATTCATCGTATAGTGATAAAAATTGATAAAGAGGTGAATGTTTTAGAGCAAGAAGGATTTGAGTGGTTATTAAAAAATCCGAATGATGAAACTATTGAGTTTTTAAGAGGCTCAAAAGATTATGAAGAAGAAAGAAACGTTGAACTTTTTGATTTAATAGAAAAAGGAAGTAACATTTCTAAAGGAGAATTGTACGAGTATTTTGATAAGTTGACATCAAATTCATAATTAATTATCATGTTGAATTTGTTGAAGCTTTTCAACCAACATATCAGTACCTGTACTAGCAACGTCTTCAATAATAGTTAAGTTATTGAAGGCGTTTTTATTTACAGCAGGTTTAGGATCTATAAAATAAATTGGAGTGTTATGCTGTACATAATTAACCAAACTAGCAGCAGGATACACCTGCATAGAAGTTCCTATGATAACTAAAATATCGGCTTGTAAGGTAATTTTAGCAGCTTTTTCCAATAATGGAACATCTTCACCAAACCAAACAATATGCGGACGCAATTGTGCTTTTTCTTCACACACATCGCCTATAACAATATCTTTATTCCAATTGTAAACTAGGTGTTTGTTTTTAGTACTACGAGCTTTTAATAGCTCACCGTGTAAGTGAATTACATTCTTGCTTCCAGCGCGTTCGTGCAAATCATCTACATTTTGAGTAATGATCGTAACCTCAAAATCATTTTCTAATACAACTAAGTTGTGATGTGCTTTATTAGGAGAAACTTCTAAAAGTTGCCTTCTACGCTGGTTATAAAAATCTAACACTAACTCAGGATTAGCACGAAACCCTTCAGGTGAAGCTACTTCATAAATATCATGACCTTCCCATAAACCATCAGCATCTCTAAAAGTTTTAATACCGCTTTCAGCACTAATTCCTGCCCCTGTTAATACAACCAATCGTTTTTTCATAAATATAAATTTTGTTGCAAGTTTAAGAAAATAAATACTAGGCTGTCGCCCTGCGACTAAAAATAGGAAAAATTACTATGTTTGTGGTATGATTGATGAAGGATTATTAGCCTACTTAGAGGGTTACATTACTGAGAAAAGAAAAGAAACCTTTTATAAGGTTTTAAATGAACGCACACGTCATTTCACGGTAGTGTTAGAAGATATTTACCAACCACATAATGCCAGTGCGGTGGTGAGAAGTTGCGATATTTTTGGAGTACAAGATGTGTATGCAATTGAAAATAAGTTCACGAATAAAGTATCAAGGCATGTAGCAAAAGGAAGCCAGAAATGGTTAGATATTCATCGGTATAAAGAAGATGGAGACAATACCAAAGCCTGTTTAGAAGATTTACGAGCAAAAGGATACCAAATTATAGGAACCACACCACATACTGATTCTTGTGTGTTACCCGATTTTGAAGTGACCAAAAAATCAGCTTTTGTTTTTGGTGCTGAAAAAGATGGAATTTCTGATTATATAAAACAAGAAGCGGATGGATTTTTAAAAATCCCTATGGTTGGTTTTACCGAAAGTTTAAATATATCAGTAGCTGCAGCAATTACGCTACAAGATGTGACCACACGTTTAAAAAGAACGAGTTTAGATTGGCAACTATCAGATAAAGAAAAGAAGGTATTGTATTTTAAATGGATTAAAAACACCATTAAAAATCCAGAGAAATTAATAGGGTACTATTATAACGAGCTTATTTAGAAGTTATAATTTTAGATACTAATTCTTTGGTTAACGGTTGCCCGTTAGCCATTTTTTTGATGTTTTCAAAAGTAAACACAAAGTCACAACCATTTTTGTATTCAGAACATCCATAGGCAGACTTTCCTTTTAAAACGGCTCCTTTGTTACACTTAGGGCAGGTTAGGGTGTCTTGAGACTTGGCTTCACTGAACTTACGTTTCTCGTTATCACTCGAAATGACATTAGAACTCGTTTTTTTAGGTTCAAACTTTAAATTGAAATTATCATCAAAACGAACTAAACCTTCTACTTTTTTATCGTCTTGTTTGAATCCTTTTAAATTGGTCGTGCAGCCTTTATCAAGCAAACGAATTAATTGATTTTCGGATATTTTTTTATCCATAAATTCAAAAGCTAAGGTGAAATTACAACCATTTTTATAGGCAGAACAGCCATAAGCAGCACTTCCTTTTAATAATTGACCTTTATTACATTTTGGACATTCTTTACCAACAACGGTTTTCTTTTTAGAAGCTGTTTTTTTAGGTTTTAGCTTTGTTTTTTGAGCTTCGTAAGAAATTCTTTTTGTCTTAGAGCTTGAACGAACTTCATAGACCAAATCATCAACCATTTTTTTCATTTGATTGATAAACGTAGCAGCATGGTATTCACCACGTTCAATTTCTTTCAAACGTTTTTCCCAGAGTCCTGTTAATTCAGCAGACTTTAAAAGTTCATTGTCAATTAAATCAATCAAATCAATACCTGTTTGGGTAGGAATAATTAATTTTTTTTGGCGCTCGATGTATTTTCTTCTAAACAACGTTTCAATAATACTCGCACGTGTAGATGGTCGTCCAATACCGTTTTCTTTCATCAATTCACGCATTTCATCATCATCTACTTGCTTACCAGCAGTTTCCATGGCACGTAACAAGCTCGCTTCGGTATAATTGCGAGGTGGTTTGGTTTCTTTTTCTAAAAAAGAAGGTTCATGCGGACCTTTTTCTCCCTTTTCAAAAGTTGGAAGTACATCTTTCTCTTCTGTTTTTTTAGCATCGCTTCCGTATTCAAAAACCGCTCGCCAACCTTTGGTAAGTATTTCTTTTCCTGAAGTTCTAAACGGCACCTTATCAGCTTCTCCCTTAACTTCAGTTTTAGAGATATCACTATCAGGATAAAACACGGCAATAAATCGTTTTACAATAATATCATACACTTGTTGCTGATTGTATTGCAGGTTGATTTCTATTCCTGTAGGAATAATAGCATGGTGATCGGTAACTTTTTTATCGTTAAAAACCTTACTAGATTTACGTATTTTCTTTCCTAATAGAGGTTGAGTTAAAGAAGCATACTGCTTTAGTCCTTTTAAAATATTTGGAACCTTAGGATAAATATCATTCGGTAAAAAAGTAGTATCCACTCTAGGGTACGTAACTACTTTCATTTCGTATAATTTCTGAACAATTTTTAAGGTTTCATCTGCTGAAAACCCAAATTTGTTGTTGCAGTATACCTGTAAGCCTGTTAAGTCAAAAAGTTTAGGAGCGTATTCTTTTCCTTTTTTCTTAGTAACCGAGGTAATTTCAAAATCACTTTCTTTTACCTTGTCGGCAAAAGCTTGTCCGTCTTCTTTCTTTAAAAAACGACCTTCTTCACAACTAAATAAAGTTTCACGATATTGCGTTTGTAACTCCCAATAAGGTTCAGGTTTAAAATTCTGAATTTCTTTATAACGATCAACTAACATAGCTAGGGTAGGGGTTTGCACTCTACCTATAGATAGTACTTGTTTGTAACCACCATATTTTACAGTGTACAAACGGGTAGCATTTAAGCCCAACAACCAATCACCTATAGCACGAGAAAACCCTGCGTAATATAAATTGTTATAATCGTCGTTGTCTTTTAGGTTTTCAAACCCTTCTTTAATAGCTTCTTCCGTTAGAGAAGAAATCCATAACCGTTGAATTTTACCTTTGTAATTTGCTTGATTGATAACCCATCGTTGAATGAGCTCTCCTTCTTGTCCAGCATCCCCGCAGTTGATAACCACATCGGCTTTATCAAATAAGGACTTTACAATTTTGAATTGTTTTTGAATTCCGCTATCACCTGTAACTTTTGTTTCGAAACGTTCAGGAAGCATGGGTAAGTTGTTTAGGTCCCAACTTTTCCAGTGTGTTTTGTAGTCTTTGGGTTCTAAAAGTGTGCATAAATGACCGAATGTATAGGTAACAGCATAGCCGTTACCTTCGAAATATCCATCTCGTTTGGTATTGGCTCCTAAGATATTAGCAATCTCACGGGCTACACTAGGTTTCTCGGCGATGCAAACTTTCATGAAAGTGATTTAGAGGGTCGAAATTACTAAATTATTTGTAAAAAATAAGAAGTGTTTTTTAAAAGAAAGGAAACTAAATTTGATTGGTATAATAGTTGTTAACTTGCGGATAAACGCCATATTTAAGTATGATGCTGTAATTGTTTAATTAAATTATGAAAAAATGAGAACACTAAAATTTTTAGGAACGTTATTATTAGTTACTTCTGTATTTGTAGGGTGTAACTTAAATAGCAAGAAATCAAAGGGAATTAAAGAAGAAATTATTGAAACTAATGAGTCTATAGCTGTAACTTACAAAGTTGCTTCGAGGTATTTTATTAAAAATAATGTAGATAGGCTTCCAAATAAAATAGATAATAGAGAAGAGTTTGAGAAATATTTTGGGGCAGCAGCAGTTATGGGGAAAAATGGAATTCCAACTTCAATCGACTTCGAAAAGGAATATGTAATTGCAGTTACCGTTGATGCGAATAACAAATCAACTGAGCTTCAACCAGTATCACTTACTAAAAAAGGAGAGAAAATTAATTTTGACTTTTCAGTTATTGAAGGAAATGAAACTAGTTATACTACACGTCCTTCATTAGTAATAATTGTATCCAAAGAAATGGATGGTAATGTAACTACAAATCCAATTAAAGAAATGAATGATGGTCATAATGCAAAAAACTCGTTAGATTGGGAAGGTGAATATGAAGGAGTATTGCCTTGTGCAGACTGTGAAGGAATTAAGACCATCATTTTGTTAAAAAATAAAGGTACCTACGTAATGACTATAAAATATTTAGGAGAAGGACAAGAAGAAACAGTTGAAGGAATTTTTGAATGGGATGCAGCTGGTACAGTAATTACACTAATAGATGATAATGAAGAGGCTTATAAGTTAAAAGTAGTAGAAGGAGCTATTCAAAAGCTAGATATTGAAGGAAAAGAAATAACTGGTGAATTGGCTGAGTTATATTTTTTACAAAAAAAGTAGCTTGATTACTGTATAAGATATAAGAAAAGACTTACCATTGGTGAGTCTTTTTTTATTGTCATAAAAATAATAAGCCCAATACCCATTCCATATACTATTCCTGACATATCACAACGCATCCTGTTGTGATTCAACGGTTTCATTGATTGTATAATAAAAAGTAAAATAGTTCGGTTTTAGGGGAAGCTTACAGTTGAATTTAGGATAAGAATCAAGTTAAATTATTTTTCAAAAATTCCGAATATCCACAATATCCCCGTTTTGTAGTTTGTTTTGTGTATCTATGTTAAGAATTGCTATTGATAGCCGATAACATCTTTTCTTACAGTCTTTCTCCATCTTCTCCCAAGTGTTAAATCCAAACTTTTAAATATCCATGTATTGTAATCAATTAAGCATTCAGGTAATCTTGCTTCACAACTAAAATCGTAATATTTAAGCTTATATTTTCTTTCAAATCTTTTATCTTTTTTAGTATTAGCAATGGGGGCAATTCCACCCATTAAATAAAGTTTGGCTTTACCAGTTTTCCAATCTGATGAGGCTTTCTTTTTATTCAGTTTACATTTAGCATTAACAACTATATGTTTAGGTCTTTTATAGTTTAGCCATTTAGATTTAAAGACAAATTCTTGAACATCATAATCTCCTGCAATTATAACTAAATGATATTCAGATTTTTTGTTTTTGGTAATAAATTTAAAATACCCTAAGCTATCTGCTTTAATAAAATCAGTACTACCTTTTTCAGAGATAACTATTTCTCCTACTGGTTTTTTGCGAGTGATAGAAGAAACAATTTTCCCTCTTATTGTATCGTTTGATTGTGAATGTCCAATATTTATAAACGCTAGAAGACAAATTGTTAGCAATTTTATTTTCTTTTTCATGATTTCATTTTTTAAGAAATTCCTCCAGAATAGCGTTCGACTATTTTCCACTTCCCATTTATCTTTTCTATTTTAATATTGTCGTTCCAAGCACATAAATCTCCACAGTAAAAGCTGTAATGTAAATAACCAACAGTGTAATTCCAATTAAATATAATTCTTGAAACGTCCAAGTAACCATACTCATTTTTTTTGGGGTTAAAGTCTTTTATCTTTTGAGGATTAATGTATTAAAAGGCAATTTTTTCATTCGAGAAACTGTAATCTAAGTTTCGCTCTTTTATCTTTCCTTTTTTCAGGTCGTAAAATAAACGTTCTTCTTTCTCAAATTTTTCTAATTCATTTTCAAATCTCTCTTTATTTTCCTTTATTTTCTCTTTAGAATAACTAATTCCGTTTGCTCCAGTATCATATCCATTAGGTTTAACAGAATTAGCTGTATTTGTATCCAGTTTAGAAAAAATATAAAGTTTTAATTGTTTATCCTCCCAATTATTAAGTTTTACTATTTTATCGAATTTTATCATTTCAAGGATAAGATCATTAATAGCTATATTCTCATTCTCAATGTATTTTTCGCTTTCATAATTCTGACAGCTAAAAAGACAAATAGAGCTAAAAAGTATAAGTAAAATCTTTTTCATATTTATTCAATTAAGTATTGAAACTAATCATTGTCAAAATTTCGAATATCTACAATATCCCCATTTTGTAGTTTGTTTTGGGTGTCTATGCTAAAAATGGTTTCAGCAACATATTCAGGAGTGTACAACTGGTCGTTTTCTTTTAAATCGATAAAACGTTGTACGTTTTTAAAATCTTTTTCATTGGTACTTCTAATATCAGTTTGCATGTTGGTGTCTACCACACCAGGATACATAGCATTGCATTTTACGCCATGTTCAAGCTCGTTTTGTTCCGCAGCAATAGTTTTGGTCATCATATCAATGGCTGCTTTAGACGTACAGTAAATACTCCAACCTTCATACGGTTTTACCGCAGCTCC
>NZ_JAKVUA010000013.1:0-93255 GCF_033978845.1 Tenacibaculum sp. 1B UA | reverse complement strand
CTGAACAGATTGTTTTCACTGTCAATGCCCATATATTCAGCAGTAAGACTTAAACTTATTAATTCCAAATCATTTAGTTTTGACTGTCTTCTTTGGTAGGTTAAAAGCTGGTGTTTTGATATTTTTTGTAACACTTTCAATATTCTTTCGTAATTTGCATTTAAGTTACTCATTGTTAATGTTTTGTAACTGAAACAAGTTGCTAATTATCAGTAAGATGAACAACTTTTTTATTTTAAATCATAATACACAACGGGTTAAATTTAAAAATTTTTAACAAAAAAAGTAGGGTTATTTAAATTATAGTTGTTTTATAAACTGTAAGATGTATATAGTATATGACGCTGTTTTAGAATAAAATGCCCCTTCACTTTTACATTTTTTTTGTTTTACTACACTTTTATTCTTGACAGCGTCTTTTTATTAGACTTATAAAGTTATGATATTGTTTGTTTAAGGCTGTTAAAAAACAGCCTTTTTTTAACTTCAATCCACACTTCAAAACAAAATAAAGGCAGTATTTTTGCTTAATGCAAAAAAATAATCAATCAAAGTTAGAGTTCATTGCTTTAATGGCTTCCTTAATGTCATTAGTCGCTTTATCAATAGATGCATTACTACCAGCGTTAGAACAAATAGGAATTAGTATTCGTGTTCAAAAAGAGTCGCATGATAGTCAGTTACTAGTAACCATGATTTTTTTAGGTTTAGGTTTTGGTCAGTTAATTTCTGGACCAATTTCTGATAGTTTAGGAAGAAAAACAGTTATTTATGGAGGTTTTATGCTCTTTGTTATCGCTAGTTTTGTCTGTGTTAATGCTACAAGCATTGAAATGATGGTTTTCGGAAGAATTTTACAAGGAATTGGACTTTCCGCTCCAAGAACTATAAGTATTGCCATGGTTCGTGATAGTTTTAGTGGAAACTATATGGCAAAAATTATGTCATTTATAGTAGTAATATTTATTTTAGTTCCTGTTGTAGCTCCGGCTATAGGTAAATTAATGTTAGATGCCTACGGCTGGAAATCTATATTTTATAGCCAGTTAATATTTGGAGTTTTAGTCATGTTTTGGTTATGGAAACGTCAACCAGAAACACTAAAAGAAGAAAATAGAGTTAAATTTTCTTTTGGTTTATTTTCTGATGGATTAAAGGAGTTTATAAAATACAAACAAGCTACCATTTTTACCTTAATTTCTGGTTTTATTACTGGATCGTTTATGGTGTATTTAAGTGCTTCACAACAAATTTTTCAAGAACAGTACTTATTAGTTGATGAGTTTCCTTACATATTTGCTGGATTGGCTATTTCTGTTGGTTTTGCAACTTTCTTAAATGGTTCGTTTGTTATGAGGTTTGGAATGTATAAACTTGTATCATTCTTTTTAATTATTTTTTCTATAGTTCCAGTTATTTATATCGTATTATTTTATCAAAAAGAAAATCCAAGTATTGCAATATTATTGGTGTTTTTTGCTTTACAATTTTTTTCAATCGGATTTTTATTTGGGAACCTTCGTGCGTTAGCAATGCAACCTGTTGGACATATTGCAGGAATTGGGGCAGCAATTAACGGTTTTGTATCCACTATTATGGCTGTACCAATTGCTACTTTAATAGGAAGATATGTAGATACCACTACTCTACCGCTTTTTATAGGTTTTTTTATATGTGGATTATTGTCTTTACTTCTATTAAACTTTACTAAGTTAAAACCCATAAATGAGTAATATAATGAACTTAGATGTACTTTACGAAGACGATTATATTCTTTGTGTATCAAAACCTAATAATGTAGTAGTGCATCATGCACACCATTCAAGAAACGTTGCAGATGAAGATTCTTTGCTACAACTAATTCAGCAACAATTCGATCAAAAAATGTATCCTGTTCACCGACTTGATAGAAAGACATCAGGAATTATATTACTAGCTAAAGAAACAGAATTTGTAGCTAAGTTTCAAGAACTATTTACCAAGAACAAAATACAAAAGACGTATTACGGAGTTGTTAGAGGTCATGCTCCTAAAACTAAAATTATAGATTCTCCTGTTAAAGGAAGAGATGCCAATGTGTATAAAAATGCTGAAACACATTTGTTTACTGTAGAAAATGTTATAATAGACATTCCTGTTAAACCTTACGATACATCAAGATATAGTTTAGTTAAGTTACTACCTAAAACAGGAAGGTTACACCAGTTACGGATTCATATGAATAAAATTAGTCACCCTCTAATTGGAGATCCAAAGTATGGTGATAAGAACCATAATACAATGTTTATTGATAATTTTACTTGTGAAAATCTTTTTTTACACGCTCATTCTTTGGAGTTTACGCATCCTTATTCAAATAAAAAACTATCTATAGAAGCAGATTTTTCTAAAGATTGGTATGTGATCTTTGAAAAGTTTAATTGGAGTTTATAAAAAGGTGTATCTCCTATTGTTCTCATTTTCAACAGTTAACCTTAATTAACAGCTATGTGATTTTTGTTTTTTTAAAACAGAAGGCAATATTTTTATCATTTTAACGCTTAGATTATTGATTGTTTAATTAATTAACTTTTTATATGATTTAAATCAAAGAAAAATGAAAAATTTAAAACCCTTCATATTAGCAACAGCAGCAGCCTTATTAATGGTAAGCTGTAGTGATAACGACACTAACCCTGTTGATAATCCAAATGCTAAATTATTTGACACCCATTCTCATGAAGTATGTAGCTATATTGATGGTAACTGGGGACAAAACGCTTACATTGGTTCAACTATTGTAAACCAATCAGAAACAAACTTCTTAAACAACCAAAACGTTAAAATAGCTGATGTATTTAACATTAGTACTGTTCCGTTGCATTTTGCTAAAGGTTCTGGAACAGCAAATGCTATTTCTTATGGTGCTGGTTATGTTATTTTTGGAGAAGAATTATATAATATGGCCTTAAGCCAAGGAGGAAGAATTTCTTGTGCTATGGTTCAAGCTCATGAAATTGGGCATCAGTTACAATACCAAAACAACTTACCTTCAAGGTCAGAAAGCACAGCTAGAGCAACTGAATTAGAAGCTGATGGTTTTGCAGGTTATTATATTAAAAAACCAAATGGATACAACGCTACTTGGACACAAGCAGCACCAGCATATAACTTTGCTGCTTCTATTGGTGACTATAATACAACTAGCCCTGGACACCATGGTACACCTGCGCAACGTCGTTCAGCTTTTCGTTTAGGATATTTACTAGGAGATTATGACTTAACTGTTAGTAGTTTTGATTATAACTTCTTTTATTACTATGATAACTATGTGTTACCGGGAGCTTTACGTCAGGATTTAAAGAAACCAGATAATATTGACGAAGATTTACACAAATTTATCTTATCAAAAATGGAAGAGTTAAGAAAAATTAATTCTGGTGAAATCTCTAAGGAAGAATTTGAGAATTTAAAATAAAAACAAAAACTAATATTTTTAAAAGTTAAATTAATTAAACAATAAAAAAAGGGTAGCAAAATTTTGCTACCCTTTTACATTTTATAAAAATAGTTTTTAAATATCTTTAAAAATAGCGTGCATTAAACGTTTTTTATCATTGATGCTCTCTTCAAGGGCAATCATTGTTTCCGTTCTATTTACACCATGAACATCATCTATTCTATAAATAATACCTTTTGCATCATTAGTGTTTTTAGCACGCACTTTACAGAAAATATTATACTTTCCTGCAGTTACGTATGCAACGGTTACATTTGGAATTAAGCGTAAGTTATCAAGCACATGTTGTGTCATAGATGTTTTTTCTAAAAAAATCCCAACATGAGCAATAAACGAATACCCCATTTTTTCATAATTCAAGGTTAATGTAGAGCCTTGAATAATTCCTTCATCTTCCATTTTCTTTACACGTACGTGTATAGTACCCGCAGATACTAACAGTTTTTTTGCGATGTCTGTAAATGGTGTACGAGCATTTTCAATTAAAATGTCTAAAATTTGATGATCAATCTCATCTAATATGAACTTCTTCATTCTTTTTGTTTTCTTCAAGTAATATTGCTAAAATATGATTTTTTTCTAAAAAAAATAAGTTTTATTTGATAGAAAAAGAATTTTTAACTATTTTTTATGAATTCTTTATGAGCTAAATACATAGATAAGTTTCCTTCTTCTTCTTTTGTTAAAACGAGTGCAAATTTATCATTTTCTATACTTTCTACATACTGATATGCGACATCTTTTTTATTATTTTTTGATCGATAAATCACATCATAGAAGTTCTTGATATTGTTAGGAATAGCAAGGTATTTTTCAAAATTATTGAAGTTTTTTGCTAAAGAAATGTGATAAATCCCCTGTAATAGGGCATAAAAGTTATATTTTCTAACCTCCTCCCTGTCGTAATCATTTGCAAAATGACCCGCTTCAATAAGTATAGTATTATGTCCTAACTTTTGAAAATTATCTCCTGTAGCAGTTGGGTAAAATTCATCAGTATAACGACCCACATGATTTGGTATAATTTCTTGTAACAAATTATTCATTGCTACAATTACATTCATGGTTTCCTTTCTTCCTTCAGTAATTGTTCTTGTTTCTTCTTCTGAAGGAGCTAGAAAAGATATTGTTGCTGGGTTTTCTGTTCCTTCAACACCAAAAATGGTTCTTTGATCATGAAGATTGAAGCAAAATTCAGGATTTACTTCTTTTAGAATACTACGCAAAAGTTTACTTTCTTTTGCTTGTAGCTTTACAGCATCTCTATTCAAATCTACATTGTTAGCATTTACACGTGTATACGCTTGTGCCCCGTCTGGGTTTAACATTGGTACAATAGTAATGCTGCAATTAGCTAAAATAGATTGAGTTATTTCGTGGGTAGAAAAACGTTGAATAAAGTTTAAAAAGTCAAATACAGCTTTGGTACCTGTACTTTCGTTTCCATGCATTTGGCTCCAAATGAGAATTCTTTTTTCTCCTTTTCCTAATTTTAATTGATAAATGGCTCTTCCCTCTTCTGATTCTCCAATAGTTTTTGTTTGAATCTCAGAGTTTTGCAATCCTAAATATAAAGGCTCTATATCTGTTAATGTTATCCATCTTCCAGATATAGAGTCTTCTTTAATTTTTGAATAATTTTCTTCTAAAAAAGAGCTGCTTAAGTGTGTCATATCATATTATAACGAAAACCAATCAGTTACTAGCTGTTTTTCAACAGACTCAATAGTTTTGTGTACATAATCATTTTTAGTAATGTCGTACATATAGTCTTTAGACCATTCTTCAATATTATTTGCTAATGCTTGTAACGACTCACAAATAAATTGTACTTCTTCATTTGTAATTGTTGGGTGTACTGATAAACGTACCCAACCTGGTTTTTCTGTATTACAACCTTCTAAAATTTGCCCTTTTATTTCGTTTGACCTTATTTGATCTACGTTTAGTAAGAAATGACCATAGGTTCCAGCGCATGAGCATCCTCCTCTTGTTTGAATACCAAATCGATCGTTTAATAATTTTACAACAAGGTTGAAGTGATATTTTTCAAAATAGAAAGAAAAAATGCTCAAACGATCTTTGTGATTGGGAGCTAAAATTTTAACTCCTTCTAAATTTTCTAAACAATTAAAGATTACAGGATTGATTTCGTCTTCACGCTCTTTTATCTTATCTGTACCAATTTGGTCTTTTACCTGAATACATAAGGCTATTTTAATTGTTTGTAAAAAGGCTGGTGTACCTCCATCTTCACGCGTTTCTACATCGTCAAAATAATCGTGCTGTCCCCAAGGGTTTGTATAGCTAACGGTTCCTCCTCCAGGGTTATCAGGAACCATGTTTTTATACAGTTTTTTATTAAAAATCAATACACCAGAGCTTCCCGGCCCTCCCAAAAATTTGTGTGGAGAAAAGAAAATAGCATCTAAATACTCATCTTCTTTTTCTGGATGCATATTTATATCAACATAAGGCGCAGAACAAGCAAAATCAACAAAGCATAAACCGCCATAACGATGAATTAATGAGGCTACTTTATGGTAGTCTGTCTTAATTCCTGTTACGTTAGATCCTGCTACTATAGAAGCAATTTTAATAGGTCTATCTAGGTACTTTTTTATGGTTTCTTCAAACTTATCCAAACATACTAAACCTTCATCATTACAAGGAACTACTTCCACATCTGCTATAGTTTCAATCCAAGAAGTTTGGTTTGAGTGGTGTTCCATATGGCTTACAAAAACGATAGGTCTTTTTTCTTCTGGAACTTGTGTGTTTTCTTTTAAATTTTCATTTATTTTTAAACCTAAAATACGTTGAAATTTATTAACAACACCCGTCATACCAGAACCTTCCGTAATTAACACATCGTTTGAAGATGCATTTACGTGACGTTTGATAATATTTCGTGCTTCATGATAAGCTAAAGTCATGGCTGCTCCAGAAGTTGAAGTTTCTGTATGAGTATTGGCTACAAAAGGTCCAAACTTATATAAAAGCTGCTCTTCTATAGGTCGATATAACCTTCCGCTTGCAGTCCAATCTGTATAAATCATTTTCTTTTCGCCATAAGGTGTTTGAAAAGTTTGATCTATACCTACAATATTTTTTCTGAACTTATCAAAATACTGCTCTAAATCCATAGTTGAAATCTCTAGTTGTTTGTAATGTTGCATAAAATTAGTAGTATACTACTAGTTAGCCTAAAATAGTTATAATATTAACGCATTTATAACACTTTGTTATTAAAGTCTAAATTTACCACCTATTAAAATAGTGTTTTCAAAAAAGTAAAAACTTTGTGAGGCAGAATCAATAGAACTACTTGTAGTTTTAACATCTGGCATATAAATATACCCTCCTTTTAAATCAGCTTGAACAAAAAAGTGCTTTAAGAAAGTAATATTTAAACCTCCACCAATAGAAGCTCCGTACCCAGATAAATGAAAGTCATCATGACGATCCATTCCTAATAAAGTTGTATTAGTTCTTGGATACAAAATTCCCATTCCTACTCCTTCTGTTAAGTTGATTTGTAAGTTTTCTAAGTTTAAACCAAACCAGTGACTTACGTCATCAAAACGTTTTACTTCTACGTTTACGTAATTTAAACCGTCCGTATGCTCAAAACGTAAAAAGTCAGCGGCTAAATTGATAGTTTCATTATTGTATGTTCCATCATATTTAGCATTTCCTGTATTAATATTTCCATTAATCTTTACATCCTGGTCGGCTATCATTACATATTTCATATGGTCTACCCCAATAGAAATGGTGTAATTTTCTTTAAAGAAATACCCTATTCTATAATTTGTTTGCGGAATAGTTACTCTTCCTGGATTGAAGTAATCATTAAATGAAAATTTTGTTTGTCTGTCTTGAGCTTTTACATTTTGTAAAGTAAAATCGTAATTAGCTCCTTTAAAACGAATATCTGAATTAGAATAACTAGCCCAGTTCCATCCCCAATAAACGAAGAATTTTCCTTTGTTAGTTACTTTTTTCTTTGGAAGAATTTCCTCGTTTTTCTCCTGTGCTATTATTGATACTGAAGCGACCAGCATTAATAAACTTACTATTTTTAATTTCAAAAAACTATTGTATTATTTGTTGTATTTCAGTGATAAATCTTTTAGCTAAAGCATCTGCATCATCTTGACTAGTACTTTCTGTATAAATTCTGATAATAGGCTCAGTATTCGATTTACGTAAATGTACCCATTCCTCAGCAAAATCAATTTTTACTCCGTCAATCGTATTTACATCTTCGTTTTTATAGTTATTAGCCATCGTTTCTAAAATCTTGTCAACATCAATTTGTGGTGTTAATTGGATTTTATTTTTACTCATAAAATAGCTAGGATATGAATCTCTTAACTCTTTACAAGGTGTTTTTTTATGTGCTAAATGTGATAAGAATAAAGCTACTCCAACTAATGAATCGCGTCCATAGTGAGATTCTGGGTAAATAATACCTCCGTTACCTTCTCCTCCAATCACTGTATGGGTATCTTTCATCATTTGTACTACGTTCACCTCTCCTACTGCACTAGCTGTGTATCTTCCTCCATGTTTTTCAGTAACATCACGTAAAGCTCTTGAAGAAGATAAGTTAGAAACTGTATTACCTCCACCTAATTGACCTAATACATAATCGGCACAAGCTACTAAGGTGTATTCTTCTCCGAACATAGATCCATCTTCAGAAATTAACGCTAAACGGTCTACATCTGGATCTACTACAATACCCAAATCAGCCTTTTCTTTTACTACTAATTCAGAAATATCAGTTAAGTGTTCTTTTAAGGGTTCTGGATTGTGTGGAAAGTGTCCATTTGGCTCACAGTATAATTCTACACAGTTTACGCCTAACTCTTCTAACAAAGCAGGTACTGCTATACCTCCTGTAGAGTTTACACCATCAACAACTACTTTAAAGTTAGCATTTTTTATAGATTCTAAGTCTACTAAATCTAGTTTTAAAACTTCTTTGATGTGTTTCTTAATGTAATTCTTCTTTTTTCTATACGATCCTAAATCGTCAACTTCAGCAAACTCAATTGTGGCATCATTTTCAGCAATCTTTAAAATTTCAGCTCCATCTTCACCATTTAAAAATTCGCCTTTTTCATTTAAAAGTTTAAGTGCATTCCATTGTTTAGGATTATGAGAGGCTGTTAAAATAATACCTCCATCAGCTTTTTCAAGAGGAACAGCTACTTCAACAGTTGGTGTAGTTGATAACCCTAAATCGATTACATCAATTCCTAAACCAACTAAGGTATTAGCTACTAAGTTACTTATCATTTTACCCGATATACGAGCGTCTCTACCAATAACTATCGTTATTTTTTCTTTCTTGGAGTTTTTCTTTTTTATAAATGTACCATAAGCAGCAGCGAATTTTACTGCATCTATAGGTGTTAAATTATCACCTGTATTTCCGCCTATGGTACCTCTAATACCTGATATAGATTTAATAAGTGTCATATTAATTTTAATTGATGAGCAAATATAAAGCTATTTAAGAAAGTAACCTTTAAATGGGATAGCTTTAACTGTAACATTTATTACATAGGGAACTAAAAAAACCGTTAAGTTTAAAACTTAACGGTTTATAATTTTCAAGAAGTTGTAAGGATTATTTTCCTTCCATTTTCTTCTTTAACTCAGCTAATCCACCGATATCTCCTAAAGTAGTTTTTTCTACATCTTGAGCTTTAGCAGCAGCAGCTTTAATGTTCTTTTGTTCTTCTTCTCTAAAGATAGAAGTGTGAGAAACAACAATTCTACGGTACTCTTTACTAAACTCAGTTACTTGGAACTTAGTTTCGTCACCTTTAGCTAATTTACCTCCGTCTTCTTTTTCTAAGAAACGAGTTGGAGCGAAAGCTTCAACACCATCAGCAAATACTACAGTTGCACCTTTATCATTTTTCTCTTTGATAGTACCTTCGTGCATAGATCCGATTTTGTACGTAGCCTCATGAGCATCCCAAGGGTTATCTTGAGTTTGCTTATGACCTAAGTTTAATTTACGGTTTTCTACATCTAATTCTAATACTTGTACTTCTAATTGATCACCTACAGTTACGAAATCTGATGGATGCTTAATTTTCTTAGTCCAAGATAAATCAGAGATATACACTAATCCGTCGATACCTTCTTCTAACTCTACAAATACACCAAAGTTAGTGTAGTTACGTACAGTACCAGTGTGTTTAGAACCTACTGGATATTTAGTAGTGATATCTGTCCATGGATCTGGGTGTAATTGCTTCATACCTAAAGACATTTTACGCTCTTCGCGGTCTAATGTTAAGATTTGAGCCTCTACTTCATCACCAACTTTTACGAAATCTTGCGCAGAACGTAAGTGTGTTGACCATGACATTTCAGATACGTGGATTAATCCTTCTACTCCTTCTTCAACCTCTACAAATGCACCATAATCAGCTAAAACAACTACTTTACCTTTTACTTTATCACCAACTTTTAAGTCAGAGTTTAAAGCTTCCCAAGGGTGAGCAGATAATTGTTTTAATCCTAATTGAATTCTTGACTTGTTATCATCAAAGTCTAAGATTACAACGTTTAATTTTTGATCTAATTCAACAACTTCATTCGGGTGGTTGATACGAGACCAAGATAAATCAGTAATGTGAACTAATCCGTCAACACCTCCTAAGTCAACAAATACACCGTAAGAAGTAATGTTTTTAACAACACCTTCTAGTACTTGTCCTTTTTCTAATTGACCGATAATTTCACGTTTTTGATCTTCTAAATCAGCTTCAATTAATGCTTTATGAGATACTACTACGTTTTTAAATTCGTGGTTGATTTTCACAACTTTGAATTCCATAGTTTTCTCTACATATTGATCGTAGTCACGGATAGGCTTCACATCAATTTGAGAACCTGGTAAGAATGCTTCAATACCAAATACATCAACGATCATACCTCCACGAGTTCTACATTTAACAAAACCGTTAACGATTTCACCTGTTTCGTGTGCATTGTTAACACGATCCCAAGCTTTGATTACACGTGCTTTTTTGTGAGATAATACTAATTGACCAGAAGCATCTTCTCTTTTGTCAACTAATACTTCTACTTTGTCTCCAACAGCTAAACTTGGGTTGTAACGGAACTCGTTTAACGAAATTACACCCTCTGACTTAGAATTAATGTCAATAATAGCATCACGATCAGTAATACGTACTACTTCACCTTCAATAACGTCGCGTTCGTTTACGAACCCTACAGTACCTTCTAAGGCTTTTTCAAATTCTTGTAATTTAGACTCGTCAACTTCATCAATACCTTCTTCGTATTTGTGCCAGTTAAAGGTTGCTAAAAATTCTGCTGGATTTACAGCTTCTGCTGTGTTTTTTGTTTCTTCAGACATGTCTGAAATAAATATTTGTATCTTTTTGTTAACCAGATTTCTAACGATACTAACGCCAAGAGAAATTAAACTTAATAAATGTTATTTTCTACCCTTTTTAAATCTGTACTCGTAAAAAGGCGTGCAAATTTACGAATAATTATTGAAGTTACCTAAAATGTTTTGGTTTTTAGCAAGTTAGTTAATTATACTGATGGTTCTATATTAATAATCGTCATCAGGTTGTGGTTTAAGTAAGAATTTCGAAACCACTTTATCATCTAACTTCATAAAATCGTTGTAAAGTACTTTTGTTACTTCCTCACTAGATTTTTTATCTTTTAATAAGTCGTAGGCTTTAGCAGGTGAATCTTTTATAACATCTTTTACAAGCTCCTTCCCTATTTCTATTATTTCAGATTTTGGGAAACCTCTTTCTACAAAAGGTTTAACATTTGCTACAACACTAATTGCTGCTCCTTTGCAAATATTTTCTTTTGTTGGTATTGTTTGTTGACTGTTTTGAGAAAACAGCTGAAAAGAGAGAAAAAGAAACGCGACAATTAACAAGTTTTTTAGTTTCATGTTCATTTTTTTAGTTAATTATTAAAACACTAAATTAATACATTTCAGATTGTTACGAAAGTAAAATATTAACTTAAGTGCACTTAGTATATATTAAAATAATTTTTATTATTCCACTTCTTTTATCTCTACCTTAAACAAATTTTCAAAAGTTTCGAAAATGTTTTCAGCTTCTTTTTTACGTACTGAAATGGTGTACTCGCAGTCTAATTCTAATTTTTGATTAATGATATTCAAGTTTCGTTCTTTAATAATACGTTGCACCTTGTTCATCATATCGTAACCAAACTTTAGTTTATAATGAATATCGATGGTTTTTTCTACAATTTCAGAAGCTTCCAAAGCAAGTTGCGCAGAAGTCCGATAGGCATTAATCAATCCTCCCACTCCAAGTTTTGTTCCACCAAAATAGCGTACTGAAACAATTAAGATATTGGTTAGATCAAAAGATTGTATTTGTCCGTAAATTGGTTGACCAGCAGAATTACTAGGTTCTCCATCGTCATTCGCACGAAAACGAGTCTTTTCGGTTCCTAATTGCCAAGCATAACAATGATGACGCGCCGTATGATGCTGCTTACGAAGTTCTTCTAAGCGTTCTTTGATATCTTCTTCAGAAAAAACAGGGAAAGCATACCCGAAAAACTTGCTATTTCGGTCTTTAAACAAGGTTTCTTCCGAAGGTTTCGTTATCGTTTTATAAGTGTCTTTTATCTCTTCATTCATTACGCCGAAACTACTAATAAAATACTAATTATGGCAAGCCCAATACCAATCCAATTTTTTTTAACCAATTTTTCTTTAAAAAATGCAAGAGCAAACACTGTGGTTAGTATCACTATTGATACATTATTTATAGTAAAAACTGTAGAACTTTCGAGCCCTTTTGTTTGTAATGCTTTTAATAGATACTCCATAGAATAATAGTTAGAAATCCCTAAAGCAATTCCTCCAAGTAGTGTTTTCCATTCAAAACGTCCTTTTTTATTTAGTAATTGAGCTATAAAAATAAAAAAACCAAAAAGCAACGCACAGCCAAAAATAGTTGACAGAAACATAGGTACGGCTTCTTTAGCTACATAAGTGGTTTCTGTGTACTTTAATAATGTATCAATACTCCCTGAACCTAAAAAAAGCAATAGCGGAAACAACAAATTCTTAAACTTCACAGGAGAAGTATCACTTTTAGCAGAGGATAAGTACACAGCTACTAACGCTAAAATTATCCCAATAATTTTTACAGTACCTATACTCTCATTATATAAGAAGATTCCAATAACTACAGGGATTACTACTGACATTTTTCCCGCTACTGAAGCTACTGAGAGTCCATTTTTTTGTGCTGTAATTCCCATTATATTAAATACAGCGATAAATAAAAAACCTAAAATAAAAGCACCTAAAAACCAAGGTTGACCTGGTATCTCAGTGACTGGTATAGAAACTTCTGTATGGACAAATCCAAAAGACAACGCTACGGCATAGTTTAAAACAATGGCCTGTGAAGTATTTACTTTACAAACATCAAAAAGTTTAAAAATAACAAATAGTAAACTGGAAATAAGAATGCTAAAAATTAAGTATATCACGATGCAAACTCTTTTCGTTTTAGTAAATCAACTACATCCTCTGTTTTTGGACAGTTATTCCATACATGGATACCCAACTGTTGTGCAGTATCGGTATTTTCTTTGGTGTCATCTATAAAGAAAGTTTCAGAAGGTTGTAAGTCGTTCTTTTGTAATACAAATTCAAAGATATTTGCGTTTGGTTTTCTAAAGTTGACTTCATGCGATAAATAAAACTGCTCAAAACAGTCCTTGAACTCACTATATAACCCCTTACCCCATTCATTTTGAATCCAAGAAATATGTAAGTCGTTGGTGTTACTTAGTAAAAACAAACGATACTGGTTACCAGCTGATAATTCTTTTAAAAAACTCAATCGGTGTTTAGGAAAATCTAATAAAATGGCATTCCAAGAACGGATTAAGTCTTCTTTTGAAATGTTGAACTTATCATGGAAAAAAGACACAAACTCATCAGTAGAAATTAATCCCATTTCATACTGATAATATTGTTGCATCATTTCTTCAGAAATTTCAGTAACTCCTAATTTTGCAAGTTCTTTATAAGTTGCTTCTTTGTCTAAATTGATGAATACATCACCAAAATCAAAAATGATGTTTTTAATCATTCCTATATATTCTTAATATGTCGTTGTCTATTCTTTCTTCGGAAGATAGCTTAGCGTCAAAAATTGGACGCTTCACTCCTTCTCCAAAGTTTACATCACCAATAAACACTTTAGCTTCATCCCATAAATTTGCATCGATAAATGTTTGTAATGTTTGTACCCCTCCTTCAATAATTACCGATTGTATTTGATGTTTATATAAAATCTCGCAAATTTGTTTTGCTACTTGAGAAGAAAAATCGATTTGTTCGTAAATGAGTTTTTGAGATTTCTCACTATCGTTCGAAATGACACCTATTTCCTTCTCTGCTTCTGTTATAATTATTGTTTGTACGTTTTCATCAAAAACAGTTACCTCTGACGGGATTCGCAAGTTTTTATCAACAACAACTCTTACAGGGTTGTTGCCTTTCCAGCTACGAACAGTTAATGACGGATTGTCTGCTATCACTGTATTAGTTCCCACCAAAATAGCATGTTCTTCACTACGCCATTTATGCACTAGCTGTTGAGAATATTTATTGGAAATCCATACTGGTTTTTGTTCATCTTTGGTTAAAGGAGCTATAAATCCGTTTTTGGTTTCGGCCCACTTTAAAATAATATATGGACGTTTTTTATTTTGAACGGTAAAAAAACGTTTGTGGTGTTCTTTACAAGCTTCTTCACAAACACCTACTATCACATTTCTACCAGCTTTTCTAAGTCGCTCAATACCTTTACCCGCTACTAAACTATTTGTATCTACACAGCCTATAACAACATTAGGTATTTCTTTTTTGATTATTAAATCAGCACATGGTGGTGTTTTTCCATGATGTGAACAAGGTTCTAGCGTTACATAAATAGTTGCTTCTTTTAATAGTTCTTGATTTTGAACTGAGTTAATAGCATTTACTTCAGCATGTGGTCCACCGTAAGGAGAAGTAAAACCTTCTCCTATAACTTTGTCATTATAGACAATCACAGCTCCTACTGATGGATTTGGTCGCGTAGTTCCTACCCCTTTTTTTGCCAGTTGTAAACAACGTTGTATATACTTTTTGTGATTCACAGCTTTAAAATTTAATTTTTATGTCTTCTACTTTATCAATAGAATATATATGTGAAAAACCTAAAACTTTATATTTTAAACCTCCTTTAAAATGAATTTTTAGACGTTGATTTATCAAAGAGTTTAAAATCCCTCCTAAAATTCCGTTTTTATTATTTTCAAATACCCTTTTTGAAGGTATTACCACTTTTAACGGAATATGAAATTCTTTACGAGCAGGAACTTTAAATTCTTCAGAAGAAACTTGTGCTACTTCTACTTGATCAATGAAAATTTTAATCTCATCAGTAGCAATTTTGCCTCCTATATCATTTGGGTTCTCAAAATAAGCATTAGCACCAATTTTTACAGTATCAGTAGAAGCGGATAAAAGCTTTATGTCATCAACTTTTAAAAAGATTGGTTTTTGTTTTACCGAGCAACTAATCATTAGTAATAAAAAAGGTGAAAAATAAATGAATTTCTTCATAAAAACTCGTGTTTTTTTGGGTACTTTGCTCTTGCAAAAGTACTATATTCCTATGACACCATCTGATTTTATTATTAGAGAAATAAAACCACAAGATAATGCCGAAATGGCTAACGTAATTCGTGAAGTATTAATCGAACTTGACGCTCCTAAAGTAGGAACTGCTTATGAAGATAAAGCTACTGATGAAATGTATGAGAGCTATCAAAAAGAAAAAGCGGGGTATTTTGTTGTTGAACATAAAGGAATTATTGTAGGTGGCGCAGGTTTTGCTCAATTGGATAACTTTGAAGGAAGTGTTTGTGAATTTCAAAAAATGTATTTTTTACCTATAGCAAGAGGTAAAGGTTTAGGAAGCAAACTAATCAACTTCTGTTTGAACAAGGCTAAAGAAGAAGGTTTTAAGCAATGTTATTTAGAAACCTTACCATATATGAAAGCTGCAACAAAACTATATCGAAAAAATGGTTTTATAGATTTAGAAAAACCATTAGGAAACACAGGTCATTATTCTTGTAATGTGTGGATGTTAAAAGATTTATAAAATCACTTTATAGAAATGCTATTAAAACAATACAAATCTTACTTTTCAGAACAGTTAAGTTCAATTTTTCCTCAGACAGAAATTAATACTTTTTTCTTTCTATTGATAGAAGAATATTTAGGCTTTCAACGCATAGATCTTACACTTCAACCTACTTTTGAAGTTCTTTCTGATAAAAAGAGGTTGTTAGATGAAGCTTTAGCTCGGTTAAAAAAAGAAGAACCTATCCAATACATATTAGGTAAAACGGAATTTTTCGGACTACCGTTTAATGTTGATAAAAACACACTAATTCCACGTCCTGAAACTGAAGAATTGGTTGAATGGATAGTTAAAGAAGTTGAAAAATCTCAAAAACTATTATCTATACTAGATATTGGAACTGGTACTGGTTGTATCCCTATTAGCCTAAAAAAACAGCTTCCTAATATGAACGTAAGTGCTGTTGATGTTTCTGAAAAGGCTTTGATTGTTGCTAAAAAAAATGCAGAATTAAATGATGTTGAAGTTTCTTTTATGCTTCAAGATATTTTAAAAACTAAAGTATTAAATAGTAAATTTGATATTATTGTTTCTAATCCTCCTTATGTACGTGAATTAGAAAAAGCTGAAATAAAAAATAATGTATTAGAAAACGAGCCGCACTTGGCTTTGTTTGTTGAAGATAACAATCCATTACTTTTCTATAAAAAAATAGCCGATTTAGCTAAAAATAATTTAACTAAAACCGGACTACTTTTTTTTGAAATTAATCAATATCTAAGTAAAGAGACTGTTGAAATGTTAAAAGATAAAGGTTTTACTAAAATTGAACTTAGAAAAGATTTATTCGGTAATAATAGAATGATTAAAGCTAGTTTATAACTTCCCTTATTCACTGAGTTTAACTTACTCCAAAAAACCTTTTAAAAAACGAACCTTTTTTTGTGTTATCTTTTATAAACATATTTAAATCATTATAATCAGATATTAAATACTCTACATACGTATCATAATCTGTATTTTTTGCATCCAAAAAACCAGTTAAGAACTTTTCAGAAGCCTCAATATCTTTCAATCCCTCTATTTCTAAAAGCTTTTTGTATAAGGGTGTTATTTCATTTATAGCCTTTTTAGGTGCAGCCTTTCTTATACCTTTATAATGAGTTACTTCTCCTTTTTCATTTTCTTTAACAATAAAATCTGTCATAACCCAATAATACCTTCCCGATTTAGCTAAATTCTTAACAAAGGCTACCATATTTCTTTTTTCTTTTAGCCTTTGCCACATTAGCTTAAATATAATTTTTGGCATATCTGGGTGTCTAACAATGTTATGTCCCGATCCTGCTAACTCATGAACTTCGTATCCGCATGAATTTACAAAATCTTCATTACAATATTCAATAACACCTCTAGTATCAGTTATACTTAAAAGTATAGCATTATCATTTAATTTAATTTCAGTATCAATAGGTACTGGTTTTCGTAATTTTGGTTTTCTTTTTTGATTCTCCCTTGTTTGAGAATCCCATTTTTTTTGATAATTATTAGTTGTCATATTATTGAATGATTTTTGAGTTTGTAAGGTATAAATCGTTTTTTTTAAGCTTTAATACTATACAGATTGAGGGGGAGCATCAAAAAAACACACAACTATGAAAAGAAGTAATCTTAATAATTTCACAGATAACCTTAACACAGCTTGACACAAACATAAAAAGCATCTTTATATATATATATATATGATAAATATCATACTTTAAAAAGTGTTATTATTTTATGGTGTTATTGTTTTATTATTTTTTTATTAAAAAAAGTAATTCATCTCTTAACACTTGTTTTGGTTAACTAATTGTTTTCTACGCTCATAAATTTGTTAAAAAAATCACAAAGCAATAGCTGTGAAAAAAAATAAAAAAAAAGGTAGTATTTTTGTGACCCTTTCTAAAAAAACAGTGTCTTAAACAAAGAAGGGAAACAAAAAGAAAACAATTAATATTACAAAGTGTTTAAACTTAAATGGGGGAAGTAAGCTTACAAGCATTAATAGAAGGATCTGAAGCAGACAAAGGAATTGTTTTTGATTCTGAAGGACAGGTAATTGATTCTTATAATATTTCTAAAGAAAGTAACATAGCAGCTATGGCTAGTGTTATTCTTACAATGGCTGATGAATTTTTTCAAGACACTTTAGAGTCTGAAAGTCTTAATCAAATAGTTTTAACTTCGAATGAAGGACTTGTTGTTGTTAATAAATATGATAACAACCATATTGTTTGTCTTTTAAGTAGTGACGTTTCTAAGTTAGCCATGATTAAATTATCACTTAAAAAAATAACTCTTCAATAAATACTTTTTAATTAATTATTACCAATAACCATTTTACAATGAAAGAAATTTTAAATGATTTTATCGAAAACCTAAAAAGTAATGTTCCTGGGTTTATTGCAGTTTCAGTTACAGATGTTAGTTCTGGAGAAGCTTATGATTCATTTACAAAAGATGAAAGTTTTGATCCAAATTTAGCATCAGCTTACAATTTAGAAGTTGTTAAAGCTAAATTAAAAGCTATTGAAGCATTAGAGTTAAATGAAGAAATTAAAGACATTACTATTACCTTATCTAGCCAAGTACATATTATCAATATTGCTCCTAGTGGCGCCTATTTTGTTTACTTAGCAGTGGATTCTAAAGATGCTAATTTAGGTATTACAAAAGCTTTATTAAATAAGTATAAAGTAGAGTTAAATAACGCTTTATAAAAAATATAACGGAGTGAAAAATACAAATCATTTACATATAGATAAACCCTTAAAAAAACACCTTAACCAAACCTTAAAGGAGTTTCGTAAGTTTAGATTTTCTGAAGGGGAATTAAAATCCGAAAAAAAGAAAGGAAAAGACTTTTTCGGATTCTTATTCAAAGAATATGACAGTATGAATGATTTAGTAAAAGATATGTTTTAAAAGTGCTTAATAAGCACTTTTTTTATGCTCTTAAATGTTTGTTTCAACTTGTCAACTAATAACTTTATTTCTTCCTCATTATAACTAGCAAAACCAATTCGGATTGCATTATGTTTTTTATTTGCCAAATCATAACGCTGCCACTCCCCTATTTCAAGTTGATATTTTCTGGCTTCTTTTGAAACTTCATACCAAGAATATTCTTTGTTTAAATAACCCCAAATAGCCATTCCTCCTTTAGGAATATTAAACTGAAAATAACCTCCTAATTCTTCTTTTAATAATTTACAAAACAAGTCTCTGCGCTGTAAATATATTTTCATTAATTTACGTATGTGCCTATCTAAATCACCTGATTTAATAAACTCTGCAAAAGTTAGCTCAAGCAAAGCATCTCCTTGCCTATCAATATAACCTCTTAGTTTAGCTGCTTCATTAACAAAGTCTTCAGAAGCTACTAAATACCCAATCCTAAAAACAGAAGCTACAGTTTTACAAACGGAACCTATATAAATTACATTTCCACAAGTATCATGGCTCGCTAATGGTAAAATAGGAGCATGATCATAATTATAATCATAATCATCTTCAATAATTGCAAAACTGTATTTCCGAGCTAGATTTAATAAATGAATTCTCCTTTCAGCAGATAAAGTAACAGTTGTAGGATGATGATGGTGTGAGGTAACATAAACTGCCTTTACAGGTTGTTTTTTACATAATTTTTCAATTTGATCTATTACAAGACCATTCTCATCAACTGAAGCTCTTTTAATTTGTGCTTTTTGATATTCAAAAACCCGTTGTGCATTTTAGATAATGCTAATTTTAATATTGTTAATATTTCTATCAAAAACAAATTTATTGATGTATTGAATTGTTGTTAAGACAGCTATTTTAGATAGTATTCTCGTCTTAAACCCTTGAAAAAATTTGGCGTAATTACGTCTTATCATAAACTGATCACAGAGTTGAGAAAATAATGTTTCTATTCTTTTTCTTGATTTTCTAAAGATATATGGTTGCATTTTGTAATTCAATTGATTGCTCCTCATAGGAGTATTTAGTTTTATGTTGTAAGTTTCAAATAAATTGAGTTGAATTTTTGCAAACAAATAGCCTCTATCTCCAATTAAAGTACAATCGTTAATTTGTGTTGTAATGTCTTTAAGGTAATTTACATCGTGAACAGATGCAGAGCTCAAATCTATACTTTGAAAAACACCACTTACAGAACATACAGCGTGTAGTTTATAGCCATAATAATTTGAGCCTTGTGAGGCACAATACCCCTTATCAGGATGAGCATAGAAATTTTCTTTACAAATCTTTGAGCGAGAACTTCTAGATAACTTACAAACCTCTAATGGCATACTGTCTATGATAAAATAATTTTCAAATTCATTGAAATGAGATGCTAATTTTAATCGAATATTATCAATATGATTGATTAGTTTTCTTCTTCTACGATTATAAACACTTCGCTCAATTTTTGATGAAATAGTATCAGGAAGCTGTCTGAACAGATTGTTTTCACTGTCAATGCCCATATATTCAGCAGTAAGACTTAAACTTATTAATTCCAAATCATTTAGCTTTGGCTGTCTTCTTTGGTAGGTTAAAAGCTGGTGTTTTGATATTTTTTGTAACACTTTCAATATTCTTTCGTAATTTGCATTTAAGTTGTTCATTGTTAATGTTTTGTAGTTAAAATAATTTGCTGATTATCAGTAAGATGAACAACTTTTTTATTTTAAATCATAATGCACAACGAGTATAAATAATATAATTCAAGTTAATATAAAAGCAATAACAATACTTACACATCAACTGCTTCCTAATTTAAAAAACAAAAAAAATCATATATTTTAAATGTACCAAGCATTGCTGCTTTTTCTCCTTTAGGCTATAAAACAGTTTAACCTGCTTCAAAAGCTTTTGTCCACTCATTTTTATTAGGTCTTTCAGAAGAACTAAAAAACACTAATGTTTCTGTTAGTGTTATAAATCCTGGAGCTATGAAAACAAATCCAGAAATTACTGCAAGAATTAAAAAACAAGGCTTCTTAGGTAAATTAACCTTGTTAGATCCAAAAAAGATTGCTAAATATTCAATAAAAAAAATGTTTAAACGAAAAGCATTTATAATCATAAACCCAATGAGTTGGTTTATTTCTACTCTTTTACCTAATTGGATAAAAATACCTATAATGACAAGTATAATAAAAAGAGAAGCTTAAACATGAAACGAATTTTTATTACAGGAATTAACGGTTTATTAGGTGCTAATTTATGTCATGAATTTTTACAACAAGGTTATTTTGTTGTTGGTCTTACCAGAAAAAAACAAAACTATAAAGGAAAAGAACATAAGCACTTAAAGCTAATTGAAGGTGATTTATTTATAGACTTTACTTCTTTATTAAATAATGTAGATGTAGTAATACATGTTGCTGCAACAACTAGTCAAAGTTTATTGAGGTATTCTGATTATAAGAAAATAAACCGCAATACTACCATACAACTATACAACGCTGCTATAATATGTAATGTTAAACGCTTTATTTTTGTTAGTACTGCCAATACTTTAGGGTATGGTTCTTTACAAAAACCGGGGACTGAAAATAATAAAATGAGTAAACTTTTTAAACAATCATATTATGCAAAAAGTAAATTTGAAGCTGAAAAATATTTGTTAAAAAATAACCATAAGATAAAAACTGCTATTATAAATCCTACTTTTATGTTAGGTGCTTACGATACTAAACCAAGTTCAGGAAAAATAATATACATGGGATGGAGAAAGAAAGTAATATTTTATCCTCCAGGGGGAAAAAACTTTGTGCATGTAAAAGATGTTGCTAATGGCATTATAAAAGTACTAACTACAAATTCTTTTGGAGAGAAGTATTTACTAGCAAACGAGAACCTTAGTTATAAAGATTTTTTTAATAAACTTAACAAAGTAACCAATCAATCACCTTTGATGATTCAAATTCCTAAGTCTATATCTATACTCATCATAATAGGTTATTTTGGAAATGTTCTCAGAAGTATGGGGATAGAAACATCTTTAAGCTTAACCAACATGCATGCTTTATGGATAAACAACTTTTTTTCTAATACTAAATCAATAAGAGACTTAAAGATTGAATATCTACCTATTAATAAGGCTATAGATGATGCTATTACCTATTTTTCTAAAACTAATTAACAAAAAAAGACTTTAGTTAATACACTAAAGTCTTTTTCTTATATCCTATATTAAATAGTTTTTAACAAATATAGTCCATAGTGGTAGGTCTGTAACAACATACCTTTACTCCATCTTGATAAATAAAAGAACCATCTCCTCCACATTCTTTAGGGAAAGGAAAAGGTACTGCATTTCCTCCTTTAATGTTTTTTAACGTTGTTTTTGTTAACTCTTGTGATCCTTCTACGTTTAAAATTACTTTTTTCATTATAAAGTTTTTTAGGGGTTATAAATATTATTCTACCCTCCGAAAATAATCTTTAAAAAAGAGTTTGCTATAAAAAAAACCATACTTTTAGTACGGAAAAACCATATTTTTTTTTGGATATTACTTTTCCTTAAGAGTTTCTAACCTTCTGTCTGGAATTAGCCAAATAAGAGCTACAATAATATAACAGAATATAGCACTCCATGTATACAAATAAGCTAAAGGTATAGCTGCAATATATAAAATTAAAGACGTATACTCTTTTAATTCGTTGGTACATAATTGAGATAAAGCATGATTATCACCGTGGTATTTAATTAGTACTTTTTCTAAAATAAAATAAGCCATAGCACACATAAGTAAAATAAAGCCATAAGTAGCTACGGGTAAAGCTTCATAATAGTGTTCGTGCTCCCCTATCCAACTTGTAGTAAACGGAATTAAAGACAGCCAAAACAATAAGTGTAAGTTAGCCCATAAAATTTTGCCATTTACTTTTTCCGTCACCTGCATTAAATGATGATGGTTATTCCAATAAATTCCTAAGTAAATAAAGCTTAATAAATAACTTATAAAAACAGGAGCTACTGATAGTAATCCTTCAAATGTCGTATCCTCTGGTGCTTTTATTTCTAATACCATAATGGTAATTACAATAGCTAAAACACCATCACTAAATGCTTCTAACCTGCCTGTTTTCATATAATTATTTGTTGATTACACTATAGTTATCTACCAAAACGTCTTTGCTCTGGTAATGGAATTCGTTCAGTTTCGTTTCGTACAGAAGGAAACTTATTATTCTTCCAGTTTTCTTTGGCTTGTTCTATCAATTCTTTATCTGAAGCAACAAAATTCCACTCAATAAAACGCTCTTCTTTAAATGTTTTTCCTCCAAAAATATATACGGTAGAGTTTGCCACTATATCAAAGCTACACAGCGTACTATCTTTTGCTACTAATAATTGTTTGGAATCATAAGTATGTCCATCGCTAGTAATACTTCCTTCTAAAATATATAAGGCACTTTCACCGAACAGATGTTCTCCAACTTCTACTTTTTTGTCTTCTTTTGAAGTTATCTCAATAAAAAATAACGGACTATACACTGGAACAGGTGATTGTTTACCAAACGCTTTTCCTGCGATGAGCTTAAACTGTACTCCATCAGTTTCCCAACTGGGAATATCATCCGCGGAAACATGTGTAAAAGAAGGTTCACATTGTTCTTCACTTAAAGGTAAAGCTACCCATATTTGTAATCCATGAAGTTTCTTAGTTGAATTCCTTAATCGTTCAGGAGTTCTTTCAGTATGTACGACTCCTTTTCCTGCTGTCATCCAATTAACTGCTCCTGGAGTTATTTCTATTTCAGTCCCTATACTATCTCGATGCAAAATAGCTCCTTCAAACAAAAAGGTAAGTGTAGATATGCCTATATGAGGATGCATAGCTATATCTAAATTATCTTTTTCGCTAAGTTTTACGGGGCCCATATGATCAATAAAAATAAAAGGACCTACCATTCGTTTTTGTCTGAATGGTAATAAACGCCCTACTAGAAAATTACCAATACTCGCTGCTCTCTCTTCAATTATTAGTTTCGTGTTAGACATTTTATATACCTATTAAGGGTTTAATCAAAAAAAGCAACTCTTTGATTTAGAGTTACTTTTTTAAAGTTATTGTTAATCTTCTAAATATCCAAACTTTCCAGTGTTGAAGTCTTGAAATGCTTCTATCAACTCTTGTTTAGTATTCATTACAAACGGACCATGTGCTGCAATAGGTTCGTTTAAAGGCTCACCGCTTAATACTAAAATTACTGCATCTTCTAAGGCTTCTAAAGTAAATGTATCTCCATCATTTTTAAATAATACAAAATGATCCTCTAAAACATTGTTTGATTCATTCACTTTAACACTACCTTCAACTGATAAAATAGCTGTAGTATAGTTTTTTGGAAAGGTTAACTGTGTTTTTACTCCTTTCTTCAACTTTACATTAAACATATTAATTGGTGAAAATGTTGATGCAGGTCCTTTGTTTCCTTTATATTCTCCTGCAATTACCTCTATTTCTCCTCTTCCATCTGCTAATGGTATTTTAACCATTTCTGCATTCGCTATTGCTTGATATTTTGGCGGACTCATTTTATCCTTAGCCGGTAAATTTACCCATAACTGTACCATTTGAAACTCTCCTCCTGTTTTACTCCATTCAGTTTCATGAAATTCTTTGTGTAAAACTCCTGAAGCAGCCGTCATCCACTGTACATCACCTTCACCAATAATTCCTCCACCTCCAGCACTATCTCCATGTTCAACACGCCCTTTATAAGCTATTGTTACAGTTTCAAAACCTCTATGAGGGTGTACTCCCACTCCTTTTGGTTTATCAGTTGGAGGAAAATTGTATTTTGAATTATAATCCAACATAATAAATGGGTCCATTCGTTGCATGGTTGAAGTTCCAGGTATAAAATTATGAACTCTAAATCCATCTCCTACAAAATGAGGAATTTCTGGTTTTACTATTTTTTCTATATTTCTTGTTTTCATTTTAAATTCCTTTCTTTTAATTACTATAAACTATTAGCTAATTCAATTTCAAATGAATTGTCTAAATAACTACGCTGTAACCGAGGTCTATTTTCAGCCCAATATACACTCTTAACGCTTTCGGAGAGTGTAGACTCATTCCTAAACTCAACTAAAATCGCATTAGGAAATAACACAGTAATAATCTTTTGTAATTTATTTTTATCTATTTCATTGGTATCTTTTGAAATAGCTAAAACCTTGTATTCCTGTTGATATAATTTTTCAATAGCTGTTTCGACATTAGGAACAGTTGAAACTTGCCAATTCAAAATTTTAGGCATTGTTGTATTTTTTGTTACAACTAATGTTTTTAAATGTCTCATAATAAATCCTTTTTTACCCATTAAATGGGATTAATTACTCGATGGTTAACATCGAAATAAATTGCGTTTGTTTTATCTGAAATATTTAGTGAGTTGACCTCTACTTTTTATTTCACTGTAAAATTACAGCAACAAAAAAAGGTATGCATTGATCTATGGTAAGAACGATTTACGATTATCTAACAACCGTAAATCAACAATCATAACTCGTATCTTAATTATTTGGTTTGAAGTTTTCTTCAGCAAGTGATTTACGAACACGACTTAAGCTTTCTGGAGTTATTCCTAAATAAGAAGCTATCATCCACTGAGGAACTCGCAACATAATATCTGGATACATGCTTACAAAATCTAAATAACGTCTTTTTGCTGAAGCTCCTAGTAGTTGACTAATACGTTTGTATAATTGACGAATATGTTTTTGCAATAAATACTCATTTTTCCTTCTAAAATCAGTATTTATTTCTGATACTTTATTGATAAAGCCTTCATCTAACATTACAACCTGTGTACCTTCAACAGCATCAATATAATAATTAGACGGTTCTTGAAAATATACACTACCTCTATCGCTCACAATCCAATTTTCAGTAGCAAACTGTAAAATATTTTCTTTTCCCTCTTCATTTAGGGCATATAAACGTAACAAACCTTTTTCTACAAAAAAGAAATGTGAACACACATCTCCTTCTTTTAATAAAAAATCACTTTTAGAAACGCTTTTTAAAGAAATAAACGATTGTATTTGAAAGTAATCAGTTTCTGATAATCCTCCTTTTTCAATAAGATACTTTTTAAAGTTAGGTAGCTCCATACATTGTTGTAATGAGCTACTAAAAATACAGTATTATATACAATATTCTACTTTTCTTTTGAAGTTTTAAGTACTTTACCTCTATATCTAATTGAATTTTTCTGCGTACTATTTACATAGATAGTACTCGATAAGCTAGGATATACTCTAACTATAACGTTATAGTGTTCAGTTGTTGTATTTTTATCCTTTATTTTAAAACTAATTTTGTAACTATTCTCTTTATCTTCAGATACAACTAAACCTTCAGGAGCTCCTTCAAATTCAATTCCAATATCTCTACCTCCATAAGATCCACCTGCTTGTCGCTCACCAAAATAAGGCAAATACGCCGCAACACTATCTTTTTTCATTCTAAAAAAGTTGCTATTCCCTATTAAATTAATGTTTCCTGCGTTACTTCATATAGGTAACAGACCTGCATTAGCTAATTGTGCCATTGCATTTGTAACCATAGGTTCTGCCCATTCTGCTTCTATTTCAAAAGTTTTACTTTCTACAAGAGCGTTTAAATTATCTATTTCTGCCTGTGTTGTATTTTTTGAAGAAGCACAACTAAACAGTACAAAAATTATACTAACTAAAAAAACAAACCTTTTCATATTTCACTGTTTTTAAACCTTCTACAAGTTACTCAAATCTTATGAAACTTTCAAAAAAATAAGACTATTTAACGTTTGTTTTACTCTTTATCAGGTACTGAAAATAACTCTGGTTTTGCTCCTTTAATATCTCTATAAAAATCATAAAAATGATTCATATCAGCACTCATATCATCTGTTAAATAATAAGGAGGTTCTATAATAATTTGCTTGTTTTCAAAATCGAAAGCAAACATTACTATAGGTACATTAGCTCCTTTAGCTATATAATAAAACCCTGTTTTCCAATCTGTTACTCTTGCACGAGTTCCTTCTGGTGATAATGCTAAACGGAATTCATCATGCTCATTAAAAACTGCTACAATTGCATCCACCTTATTTGTGCTTTTACTTCTATCAACAGGAGCCCCCCCTAAAGCTTTAAAAATAAAACCAAAAGGAGGTTTAAATAATGACGCTTTTCCTATGAAATTGATTTTTACACCGATAGTGTTCCTTGCTAAAATAGCAATTGGAAAGTCTTTCCAGCTAGTATGTGGAGCTCCAATAACAACGTATTTTTTTAAGTTTCTTGGAAAATCTCCAACTACCTTCCAGCCTAAAACTTTGTGAAATATAAATTTAGATATCATTTACTAGGTATATAAGGTCAATGATACGGTTTTCCTTACAAAAATCAAATAATTTTAACCTATCTTGTCCTATATTTGTTCACTTAATAACCTTTTATTTATTCTAATGAATACTACTCTCTTACTTATTTTAATTGCTGCTAGCACCTTACTAATTGGGTTTGTTATTGGAAACCTACTCTCTAAATTGAAGTTTAAACAACAAACATCTGATTTAGAAAAAGAGATTGTAACACTTCAGAATCATCAAACTAATTTTGAAATTCAGAAAAAAGAAAAAGAAGACTCATTTTCTCAGCAAAAAGAAGACTTTTTAAAGCGATTAGATGAAAAAACTAAAGAAAATAGTGAGCTACGTCGTGAAAAGGAGTTTTCTTCTATTGAATTGGCTAGAAAGAATGAAGAATTGAAAAATTTACAGTTAAAACTGAATGAGAATAAAGAGGAAGTAGAGAAACTACAGGATAAATTTACCAAAGAGTTTGAAAACTTAGCAAACAAGATTCTAGACGAGAAATCGAATAAGTTTACTGAGCAGAATAAGAAAAATATTAAGGATATTTTAAATCCGCTACAGGAAAAAATTCAAACTTTTGAAAAGAAGGTTGAAGACACTCAAAAAGAAAGTATCTCAATGCATTCTGCTTTAAAAGAGCAATTATTAGGATTGAAAGAGTTAAATGCTCAAATGAGCAAGGAAACCTTAAACCTTACCAAGGCTTTAAAAGGTGATAGTAAAACGCAAGGAAATTGGGGAGAACTGGTACTTGAACGCGTTTTAGAAAAATCTGGTTTAGAAAAAGACAGAGAATACTTTGTGCAACAGTCTTTTACCAATGATGAGGGTAAACGTATCATGCCCGATGTGGTGATTCACTTGCCAGACAACAAAAAAATGGTGGTCGATTCAAAAGTATCTTTAACTGCATATGAACAATATGTAAATAGCGAAGATGATCTTGAAAAAGAACGTTTTGTAAAAGAACATGTAAATTCGTTAAAAAGACATGTTGAACAACTTTCAGAAAAGAAATATGAAGATATTTATAAGATAGAATCCCCTGATTTTGTATTGTTATTTGTACCTATTGAACCTGCTTTTGCAGTAGCTTTAAATGAAGACAATACTTTATATAATAAAGCTTTCGAAAAAAACATCGTTATCGTTACTCCCACAACTTTACTAGCTACTTTACGTACAATTGATACGATGTGGAATAACGAAAAACAACAACGTAATGCCTTAGAAATTGCACGACAAGCCGGTGCTTTATATGATAAATTTCAAGGGTTACTCACTGACCTAGTTAATATTGGTAAGAAAATAGACGGAACTAAAGCCGATTACGCCGCAGCTATGAATAAATTAGTAGAAGGTCGTGGAAACTTAATTACTAGTGTAGAAAAACTGAAGAAAATGGGAGCTAAAGCTAAAAAAGCACTTCCTGAAAAAATTCTCGAACGAGCTCAAGATAATGATGAATAAAAAGGTTACTCTAAAATATTTTAGAGCGACCTTTTATTTATACTTATTTGAAGATATTGTCTTTTACATAATAAACAAACGTCTGTTATGCATTAAGTCATATACCTTCTCTCCTACTGTTTCTAATACTTCTTCTTTCTCAGCATTCATTAATGCCTCATCAATTAAGTTTACGATTACTTCCATATCGTCTTCTTTTAAACCACGTGTAGTAACTGCAGCTGTACCTACACGGATACCTGAAGTTACAAATGGTGATTCAGTATCAAAAGGAACCATGTTTTTATTTACTGTAATATCTGCTTTACCTAAAGCGTCTTCAGCAGCTTTTCCAGTAAGCTTTTTATTACGTAAATCAATTAACATACAATGGTTATCTGTACCTCCAGAAATAATTTCATATCCTTTAGCTACAAATGCTTTCGCCATTGCCTGTGCATTTTCTTTTACCTGAATTTGATATTCTAAAAACTCATCTGTTAATGCTTCACCAAAAGCAACAGCTTTTGCGGCAATAACATGCTCTAATGGTCCACCTTGATTTCCTGGGAATACCGCAGAATTAATCAATGTAGACATTTTCTTTAATTTTCCTGATTTTAATTTTAATCCGAACGGATTTTCAAAATCTTTTCCAATCATAATCATTCCACCACGAGGTCCACGTAATGTTTTGTGAGTCGTTGTAGTAACTATATGACAGTGTGGTAACGGATCAGATAAAATTCCTTTTGCTATTAGTCCTGCTGGATGCGAAATATCAGCCATTAAAATAGCACCAACGCTATCAGCAACTTCTCTAAACTTTTTAAAATCAATATCACGAGAATAAGCTGAAGCCCCTGCAATGATTAATTTAGGTTTGTGTTCTTTTGCTTGTTGCTCTAAATGATCATAATCAATATACCCTGTTTCTTTTACTACTCCGTAAAATACTGGGTTGTATAATTTTCCTGAAAAATTTACTGGTGAACCGTGTGTTAAGTGACCTCCGTGAGATAAATCAAACCCTAAAATAGTATCACCTGGTTGTAAACAAGCTGCAAAAACTGCTGTATTTGCCTGGCTCCCAGAGTGTGGTTGTACGTTTACATACTCTGCTCCAAATAATTCTTTTGCTCTATCAATGGCTATTTGCTCCACGACATCTACTACTTCACACCCTCCATAGTAACGCTTACCAGGGTATCCTTCAGCATATTTATTTGTTAAAACTGATCCTTGGGCTTCCATTACCTGGTTGCTTACAAAATTTTCAGAAGCAATTAGCTCTAACCCATTTAGTTGACGTTCTTTTTCTTCTTGAATTAAATCAAATATTTGATGATCTTTTTGCATGTTGTTTGTTTTGCTGTGTAAAGTAGCCAAATGTACTAAATTTTATGTTTCCTTTTTTGAGGATTTTTAAAGAAGTTTACTCTAAAATACTTTCACATTTTTTTTACTCATCTTTTTGGGGTAAATTGAAAAAAATATGTAGGTTTGATGAAAATATAACAAAAACGATAAATGGAAATAACTGCTAATAACCCGAATAGAAAATCTTGGTTAACTGTAGCTGAAAACTCAGATTTCCCTATTCAAAACATACCTTTTGGGGTTTTTCTTACAAAAGATGATATTATAACGATTGGTACAAGAATCGGTGATTATGCGATTGATTTAGGTGCCTTACATCAATTAGGATATTTTGATGGAATTCCGTTAACAGATGATATTTTCTTACAAGACACCTTAAATGATTTTATTGCTGACGGACGCAAAACTTGGCGTTTAGTTCGTAATAGAATCGCTGATGTTTTTGATGTAAAAAACAGTAAGCTACGAGATAATGCTGAGCACAAAGACAAAATAATCTTTAGAATGGATGAAGTAGAAATGCAACTTCCTGTTTCTGTAGGAGATTATACCGATTTTTACGCAAGTAAAGAGCATGCAACCAATGTAGGAAGCTTATTTAGAGATCCTGAAAACGCTTTACTACCAAACTGGTTACAAATTCCTATTGGTTACCACGGAAGAAGTTCTTCTATTATACCTTCAGGAACTCCAGTTCGTCGTCCTATCGGACAACAACGTCCTAGTGAGGGAGAAACTACACCTAACTTTGGTCCTTCAAAATTATTAGATTTTGAATTAGAAATGGCGTTCATTACTACCGTTGCTAACGATTTAGGAGACAGAATTCCTATTGAAGAAGCTGAAGAATATATTTTCGGATTAGTATTATTTAACGACTGGTCTGCTCGTGATATTCAAGCATGGGAATATGTTCCTTTAGGACCTTTTTTAGGAAAGAGTTTTGCTTCAACAATTTCACCTTGGATTGTTACTTTAGATGCTTTAGAGCCGTTTAGGGTAGATAACCCAGAACAAGTATATGAACCTTTACCTTATTTAAAGAAAGAAGGAAAAGACAGTTACGATATTAATTTACAAATGGCTATTCAACCTGAAGGTAAAGAGGAAACTGTAGTTTGTAACTCTAACTTTAAATATATGTACTGGACAATGGTACAACAATTAACACATCATACAGTAAATGGATGTCCTATAAATGCTGGCGATATGATGGGAAGTGGTACTATTTCCGGACCTACTCAAGACAGTTTTGGTTCTATGTTAGAATTGACTTGGAGAGGTCAAAACCCAATAAAAATGAATGATGGTAGCGAGCGTAAGTTTATTAATGATAACGATACCGTTATTATGCGTGGTTACTCTAAGAATGAAAAAGTTAGAATTGGTTTTGGTGAATGTTCAGGTAAAGTATTACCTGCTAAATAAATACTTTAATCAAATATAATTATAAAAAATCCAGTTCTTTCGAACTGGATTTTTTATAATTATATTTCTATTCTTCTTCTGGTGGTGGGTGACCGTGAATTTGTTCATACACTTCATCAAAATTACTTCGTAAATAACTGTTTAATTTTTTACGATAATCATCTTGCAACCAGTCAATAAAATTATGTGTGCTTTTTGATATACATTTTGAATATCTAAAAATTCTATCATCAATATCGCCTCCTAATTTTTTAGCTAAAATAAGCGCATCAAAAACATCTTCACTATTTTCAACACACATTTTAGCATGATGTTCTATTGATTTTTCTAATACTCTTTTTGATGATTCTCCTCCTTGTATGGTATCTCTATATACTTTTTTAACATCAAAGTACAAGTCTTTAGAATTTGCAAACTCAGCTTTTACATCCGCTGGTAATTCATATTTAAAGTCATTTTCTATTTCTTCATCAGATAATAAGTTATCTAAATAGAAGTTTGGAGCTCTAAACATTTTTTGCCAATCTAAATCAGCACCCCAAGGTCCAAAACGATGGAAGTTATTACCTAAATCAATTACATTAAATTCTGACTTCCCTGGTAAAATACGAGAACCACGACCAATCATCTGATAATACAGTGTTAAAGATTTCGTAGCTCTATTTAATATAATAGACCCTACTGTTGGTTCATCAAATCCAGTTGTTAAAATACTAACCGAAGTAATAATTGCATTGGGTGTTTTATGAAACCACTTTAAAATAAAATCACGTTCTTTTTTTGTATTCGTGTTATCTAAATGAGCTATTGGATATCCTGCTCTTTTAAAAGTATCATACACATGTAATGATGTATTAATACCATTATTAAAAATTAAAGTTTTAGTTCCTTTTGCTCGTTCTTCATAAGCTTGTAAAAGCTTAGAAAGCATATCGGTATTCGTATATAAATCTTCCGATGATTTTACTGTATAATCTCCATTTGCTCCTACTTCTAATGAAGTTAACCCTACATTGTAAGAGTAAATATTTGCTTTCGCTAAGTATTCATTTTGAATTAAGGCTCCAATACTTTCCCCGTCAATAAGTTCGTCATAATTATCCTTCATAGGAAGCTTAATATTTGAACTTAAAGGAGTTGCTGTTACCCCTAGTATAAAAGATCTATCAAAAAACTTAAATAGTTTAGTAAATGAGTTATAGTGAGCCTCATCAATAATTACTAAACCAACATCTGAAATATCTAACATATCGTCATTTAAACGATTGTTTAGGGTTTCAACCATAGCCACAAAGCAATCAAACTCATCTTGGTCTTCTAAACTTGCTTTACTATCAATAATTTTATTAACTACACCAAATTCTTTAAGCATTTTCGCAGTCTGTTTGCACAGTTCTATTCGGTGCGTCATTATCAATACTTTCTTTTGATAATGCTTTAAGTATTGACGTGTAATTTCAGAGAAAATAACTGTTTTTCCTCCTCCAGTAGGTAGTTGATAAAGTAAATGGTAATTTTCGGGGGCATTCTCAAAACTTTTGAAAATTTTGTACAATGCTTCTTTTTGATAATCGTATAAATTTTTTCCTTTCTTTGGTTGTGAAGTTGCTGTTTCGTTACTCAAATCTCTATAATTTTGAAATATGCAAAAATACGAGGTATTTAAGGAAATCCCATTAAAAATGGCATCTTTTTTAGATTTTTTTCAAATTAATACGAGCAATATTATAATGAGAAGCATGTGAAACCACTTCTCCATTTTTAACTACCAACAACTGAGGAGATTGATGTAAAACCTGAAAAGTATACCCTATTTCATTAGAAATTCCCCTATAACTAAGCAAGTCAAGATAATACACTTTAAAGTCTTTTAGCTCTTTATCAAAACTGTTTACAAAACGTTTAATTACCATACTGCTAATACCACATCTTGTTGAATGTTTAAAAATAGCTACGGGCTCTTTTTTTGATAATTCTTTTATCTCTTTTATTTGCTCTAATGAAGTTAATGGAATCCAATTAATAAACGATTTATCTTCTCCTCTATTTATCTCTTTTCTTCCAAAAACAGTACTTAATACTCCCATAAAATCCTTATTTTAGTAACATATTTTACTCTTAGTTATTACAATAACAGTCAAAAAGTCATGAAAAATTCATTTTTAAAGACAAAATGTCTTTTTTCTCTTTAAAAAATCAATTGGTATTGAATTTGACTTTTATTGAGAAAAATAAAAACGATATGAATTTTAACAATTATACAATAAAATCACAAGAAACCATACAGCAAGCGCAACAATTAGCGCAAAGCTATGGCAACAACCTTATAGAAAATGAACACATTTTCAAAGCCTTACTTTTAGTCGATGAAAATGTGCTTCCTTTCATACTAAAGAAGTTAAACATTAATATTGATATTGTACAACAGGTATTAGATAAACAATTAGAAAGTTTTTCTAAAGTTACTGGTGCTGATTTAATGCTTTCTCGAGAAGCTAACAAAACATTAAATGAGGCTTCCATCGTTGCTAAAAAAATGAACGATGAATACGTTTCTATTGAACATTTAATTTTAGCTATTTTTAAATCTAAAAGTCAAATAGCACAAGTATTAAAAGATCAAGGTGTTACTGAGAAAAGTTTAAAAGCAGCTATTGAGGAGTTACGTAAGGGAAACCGTGTTACCTCCCAAAGTGCTGAAGATACTTATAACTCTTTGAATAAATATGCTAAAAACTTAAATCAATTAGCACAAGACGGAAAATTAGATCCCGTAATTGGTCGTGATGAAGAGATTAGACGTTTATTACAAATTTTATCGCGTAGAACAAAAAACAACCCTATTTTAGTTGGTGAGCCTGGTACTGGAAAAACAGCTATTGCAGAAGGGTTGGCACACCGAATTATTCGTGGTGATGTTCCTGAAAACCTGAAAGAAAAGCAAATTTTTTCTTTAGATATGGGGGCGCTAATTGCTGGAGCCAAATATAAAGGTGAGTTCGAAGAACGTTTAAAATCTGTAGTAAAAGAAGTTACAAAGTCTGAAGGAGACATCGTACTATTCATTGACGAAATTCATACTTTAGTAGGCGCTGGAGGAGGTCAAGGAGCTATGGATGCTGCTAATATTTTAAAACCAGCTTTAGCTCGTGGTGAATTGAGAGCTATTGGTGCAACGACACTAGATGAATATCAAAAATATTTTGAAAAAGATAAAGCTTTAGAGCGTCGTTTTCAAAAAGTAATGGTAGACGAACCTGATACAGAAAGCGCTATTTCTATTTTACGTGGTATTAAAGATAAATATGAAACACACCACAAAGTTCGTATAAAAGACGAAGCTATTATAGGGGCTGTAGAATTATCACAACGTTATATCACCAATCGATTTTTACCAGATAAGGCTATTGATTTAATGGACGAAGCAGCTTCTAAATTACGTATGGAAATCAATTCTAAACCAGAAGAATTAGATGTACTAGATCGTAAAATTATGCAGTTAGAAATTGAAATTGAAGCGATTAAGCGTGAAAACGATGAAACTAAGTTAAAATCTTTAAATGCCGATTTAGCCAATTTAAAGGAAGAACGTAATGAAATCAATGCCAAATGGCAATCAGAAAAAAGCATTGTAGATACCGTTCAGAGTTTAAAAACTGATATTGAAAACTATAAACTTGAAGCTGAAAAAGCAGAACGTAATGGTGATTATGGTAAAGTAGCCGAGTTACGTTATGGTAAAATAAAAGATGCACAAGAAGAACTTGATAAACAACAAGAAATCTTAGCGAATCAAAGTGAGAATGCATTAATTAAAGAGGAAGTTACTTATGACGATATTGCTGAAGTTGTAGCTAAATGGACAGGAGTTCCTGTAACTAAAATGTTACAATCAGAGCGTGAAAAGTTATTAAAATTAGAAGATGAATTACATAACCGTGTAGTTGGTCAAGAAGAAGCTATTGAAGCAGTTTCTGATGCGGTACGTCGTTCTAGATCAGGATTACAGAACCCAAATAAACCTATTGGTTCGTTCTTGTTCTTAGGAACAACTGGAGTCGGTAAAACAGAATTAGCGAAAGCTTTAGCTGAATATTTATTTGACGATGAAAACGCCATGACCCGTATTGATATGAGTGAATATCAAGAGCGTCATTCTGTAAGCAGGTTGGTTGGAGCACCTCCGGGATACGTAGGTTATGATGAAGGTGGGCAATTAACAGAAGCTGTTCGTAGAAAACCTTATTCTGTTGTGTTGTTAGATGAAATTGAAAAAGCGCATCCTGACACCTTTAACGTCTTATTACAAGTATTAGATGAAGGTAGGTTAACTGATAATAAGGGTCGTGTTGCTGATTTTAAAAACACCATTATTATTATGACCTCTAATATGGGAAGTCATATTATTCAAGAAAAATTTGATACTATGAAAGGTGATATTCATACAACTATGGATTTAGCAAAAACAGAAGTTTTAGGACTGTTAAAACAATCGGTAAGACCTGAGTTTTTAAATAGAATTGATGATATTATTTTATTTACTCCGCTATCTCAAGATAATATTAAAGAAATTGTAAAACTACAATTGAATAGCGTTAAAAAAATGATAGCGAAACAAAACATAATTTTTGATGCTACTGATGAAGCTATTGCTTATTTAGCTATAAAGGGATATCAACCAGAGTTTGGTGCACGTCCTGTAAAGCGAGTGATTCAAAAAGAGGTTTTAAATCAATTATCTAAAGAAATTTTATCAGGACAAGTAACTACTGATAGTATTATTTTACTAGACGCTTTTGATAATGAATTGGTATTTAGAAATCAATCTGATTTAATAGAAAGTTAACTATTTATTTTATAGTTAGTTTATAGAGAGCGGTGTTTAAAAAAGCATCGCTTTTTATTTTTTAACTATATTGGCTCTTCAAAACAATTACTTATCGTGAAAAAATATCTTTTAGGTTGTATTCTTGCTTTTAGTACATTAATTTCTTGCTCTCAAAAAGAAGTTAATACTACTTATTACTTAATTCGTCATGCTGAAAAGGACAGAACAGATCAAAAAAATAAAAATCCGAACTTAAACGATATTGGACAACAGCGAGCTGAAAAATGGAAAAAATATTTTGAAGACATTCATTTAGATGCTATATATTCTACCAATTATAATAGAACAATACAAACTGCGACACCTGTAGCAAAAAGTAAAAAATTAGAAATTACCATTTATGATCCAAATAAGGTCTACGATGATAATTTTAAGAAAAACACAAAAGGAAAATCTGTTTTAATAGTTGGTCATAGTAACACTACTCCTTCTTTTGCTAACAAAATTTTAAATATAAAAAAATACGAGCAAATGGATGAAAATGATAACTCTAGTGTATTTGTTATTTCGGTTAAAATATCTTCTGATAAGAAAGAAGTATCCTCTAAAAGGTTAACAATTGATTAGTTTAATTTAATATCATTTAAAACAATTTCAGAAAGTTTTTTCAGCTTACCTTCTTCATATAATTTATCAATAGTGTAAAAGTCAATATCCTTATTTAAAGGCTTATAATTGTTATAGTCTACAAAACGGATACCGTTTACTATTTTTTCCTCTTTTACATCCCTAAAACGTACTCCTCCTCCATTTGTATGATATTTATACGCTAAATATTCTACCTGAAAACTATCTTTTGCAAACCAATATATAAACACATCATCAAAATCTTCTCCTCCGCCCTCTTCTGCAAAAGTGACTCTAATTTTATAATACTCCTTTCCTTTTATCATAACAGGCTCTAGTAACTTTTTTTGAACTGCTTTATCATTTAACCCAAAAGGTAAGACTGAAAAATAATGAACCGAATTCACAGAGTTGCTATAGCGATTTTTATCTTTTTCTGTTAGTTCAACTAAGCTATCATTTACAAAGCGTCTGAAATTCTCATTCGATAACACATCTTTTATTATTACTGAGTCATTTTTTATAGTTCTAACTAATTTAAAAGTACCATTATTTCTAGTCGCTTTGTAATGATTTTTTCTAAAGTTAAAGGAAATTGTAGCGTTTCCTATTTCATTTAATTTAGAATACTCTATTGACTTATCTATTATTTGTTGGGCTGTAAATTTTGGCTTACATGAAACAATTAATAAAAGTAGTGAAATGTATAAATATCGCATAAAATTTTGTTTGTTTTGGTCGTTAAATCGTAAACAAATTTACAAGTATTCATTAATTTTACTTGTTAAGTTTAACATAAAAAATAGAGCTACAATTACGTAGCTCTATACAAGGGGATTAAAACTTATTGGTTTAAAACCTCATACCTACTCCAAAACCAATTAGTAACGGGTTAATATCTACTTCAGCTGGTACTGTTGCTACACCTGCATTTACAGAAACATTAGTACTTAATCCAATATACTTAGCATCTACGTTTAAAAACCAAGTATCGTCTAAATCATAATCGAAACCTAATTGAAGTGCATATCCAAAGCCATTTTCATAGTCTACATCAACCACTGCTCCTGGATCAAAATTATAAAAAATAGTATAATTTACACCAGCTCCTACGTAAGGTTTAAAATCACTTATATTAAAATGATATTGCAATGTTAATGTTGGAGGTAACAACCAAACATCACCTAAATTAACATTTCCTAAGGTCGTATTTACAGCTTTTACATCATGGTTAGTCGTTCCTAAAATTAATTCAGCTGCTATATTTTCTGTAAAATAGTATGTAAAATCAAGCTCAGGAATAAAGTTTTTACCTATTTCAACATCACCACCAATAGTACCAATTGTTGCTGATTCATTAGGTAAAACAGTTACCCATCTAAAACGCGCTTGCCATTTTTTAAAATCATTTTTTTTAGAAGTCTCTTGTGCATTTACATTACTAAAAAACAAGGTTCCTAATACAATACTTAATATAATTTTTTTCATGATTATAAATTTAATTTTTGAGCAAAATTACACTCCACTCTTCCCTAAAAACATGACTTTAATCATAGCCTAATAATTTTATTTAACAACTTAAAATTATAGTTATATTTGTGTTCTATTTTATGCAAAAAAAGATTAACATACAGAATAAAAAGGCTCGTTTTGAATACGAGATACTTGATAGATACACAGCAGGAATTCAACTTACTGGTACTGAAATAAAATCAATACGACAAAGCAAAGCTCGAATTACTGAAAGTTTTTGTGAGTTTAATGATAAAGGAGAACTTTTTGTAGTGAACATGTACATTGAGGAATATGCCTTTGGACACCATTACAACCATAACCCTAAAAGTGAGCGCCGTTTATTGCTAAATAAACGTGAATTAAAAAAACTTGAAAGAGAAGTTGAAGCTAAAGGTAGTACAATTGTTCCTTTGCGTTTATTTATTAATGAAAATGGTTGGGCTAAATTAGATCTTGCTCTTGCGAAAGGAAAGAAAACTCACGATAAGAGACAAAATATTAAAGACCGTGATAATAAACGTGATTTAGCCAGAATTAAAAAGACTTATAATTAATGAATGATACTTTTTTAAATATCATACAGTGGAAGAAAATTGTATACTTTATTTTTATTTTATTCTTATTTAAGTTTTCTTTTTTACACGGTTATGGTTTTAAAACAACCCTTTCTTTTCTTGATTTAGGACTATTATCTATTTCTAGCGCTTTTTTATTAGCATCTGGCTATCTGACAAGTTTTTACTTCAGAAGTCCACAAAAAAAAACTAAATTCCCTTTACAAAAAGCAAAAAAAACATCTATCTACCTAATGTTTATAGGTATTATAATAGGTTTATTTTTATCTGTTAAAATAAGTAAGCCATGGTATGGTTTTATTTTTATTACTTGCCCCATCATTGTGTACTTATATTCTAAAAATAATATTCAAAAAACTTTTTTCAGTAATATTGTCACTTCTTTCCTAAAGCCTTTTGCTTTACTAACACTTTTATGGTTTGATTTCCCTCTTAACTTATCTATAGAACAATGGGAGCTTTTTTACGACCTGCAACTAATAACTATTGGTTATGTAGTTATCTCTTTTTTGAGTAATATCGTTATTGAAATAATTATTGACATTATTAATATAAATCAAGATAACTTAAACAAACAAAGTACTTTACCTGTTTTATTAGGTAGGAAGAGAGCTAAAGATATAGCTTTGATGCTATCTGCAATAGGTTGTTTTTTTGTGTTTTCTATAGCAATTGCTTTTATTAAAAATAAATTCATTTTTTCAACTATTATGTTATTAGGAACAATTCCTGAGCTATACTTTATTTACCGTTTAATGGCAGCTTCTGAAACTAAAGATTACCAAATTTTACATAAAATTAGTTACTTTAACTTCTTTTTTGCCCTCTTAAGTGTCCCCATCATAGCTTACTATATTAAATATGTTATCAACTAAACTATCAAAATACGCTATTATTCTTGCTTCAAACTCTCCTAGAAGACAAGAATTAATAAAAAGCTTAGATATTCCTTTTTCTATCAAAACAAAGAAAGTAGAAGAAATCTACCCAAAAGAGCTAAACCATGCAGAAATAACTAATTTTTTAGCCGATTTGAAAGCTACCCCTTTTAAAAAAGATTTAAAAGAAAATGAGTTATTAATAACATCTGACACTATCGTATGGATACATAGCAAAGCTTTAGGGAAACCTAAAAACTACGAGGAAGCATTTCAAATGCTCAAGGAACTATCCAATACCACACACGAAGTTATCACCTCTATATGCATTACTAGTAAATCATTTCAAAGAACTATAAATGATACTACTATTGTTAGCTTTAAAGAATTATTAGACGAAGAAATTGATTATTATATAAACACTTATAAGCCTTTTGATAAAGCTGGAGCCTATGGTATTCAAGAATGGATTGGTAAAATAGGAATTATAAAAATTGAAGGAAGTTATTTTAATGTGATGGGATTTCCTGTTCATAAACTTTACAAAGAATTATCAAATTTGTAGCTTTACATCTATATAAAAGATTATTTTTGACGCGTATTTACACAACACAAACTGATGAAAAAATATACTTATACAGAAAAAAAAGATACCCGATCTGGGTTTGGTGATGGTTTAACCGAGTTAGGACAAAAAAATCCTAATGTTGTAGCTTTATGTGCAGATTTAACTGGTTCATTAAAAATGAATGAATTTGCCAAAAATCACCCTGAGCGTTTTTATCAAGTAGGAATTGCTGAAGCAAATATGATAGGAATTGCAGCTGGATTAGCTATTGGAGAAAAAATTCCTTTTACGGGTACATTCGCAAACTTTTCAACTGGTAGAGTTTATGACCAAATTCGTCAATCAGTTGCTTATTCTGACAAGAATGTAAAAATTTGTGCTTCTCACGCAGGATTAACTTTAGGTGAAGATGGAGCAACACACCAAATTTTAGAAGATATTGGATTAATGAAGATGTTGCCAGGAATGACTGTAATAAACACTTGTGATTACAGCCAAACAAAAGCTGCAACTTTGGCTATAGCAGAGCATAAAGGACCTGTATATTTACGTTTTGGTCGTCCAAAAGTACCAGTGTTTATGACCGACCAACCTTTTGAAATAGGAAAAGCTATCCAACTTACCGAAGGTAACGATGTGACTATTGTTGCTACTGGCCATTTAGTATGGGAAGCTTTACAAGCTGCTGAACAATTAGAAGCTAAAGGTATTTCTGCTGAAGTAATTAATATTCATACTATAAAACCATTAGATGAAGAAGCTATTTTAAAATCTGTTGCCAAAACAGGTTGTGTAGTTACTGCGGAAGAGCATAATAAATATGGTGGTTTAGGAGAAAGTGTTGCTCGTTGTTTAGCTACTAACAACCCTACTCCACAAGAATTTGTTGCTGTAAATGATAGTTTTGGTGAATCTGCTACTCCAGATCAATTAATGAAAAAATACGGTTTAAACGATGAAGCCATAGTAAAAGCAGTTGAAAAAGTTATTTCTAGAAAATAAAAAAATATAAACAACTAAACAATAAATACATCACTTTTAAGGTTTAAAGTGATGTATTTTTTTATATAAAAGTAAATACTTAACTCAATTATAATAGTGTAAATTAATAACAATGAAAAAAGCAATTTTTATCTTATGCCTTCTAATAGGAGGCTCACAGTTAGCACAGAGCCAAATACAAGGAGGTATTAAAGGAGGTATTAACTACAATTCTGACTCTTTTTCTGATGTAAAAAATGATGTCTTTGATGGAGCAAAAAGCAAAACAGGTTTTCATGCTGGTGCTTGGTTACGTATAAAACTACCTGCTACCGGTTTATACATTAGACCTGAATTGGTATATACACAATTAAGTAACGAGGTTTCTTATGAACCTTCTGGTTTTACTGCCAAAACTACTACTTACGAAATTCAAAAAATAGATATTCCTGTTTTATTAGGCTTAAACTTTTTAAAAGTAGGACATGTTTTTGCAGGACCTTCTTTTCAGTATATTTTAGATTCTGATTTTGATATTGAAGATCTTAAACAAGTAAATTCTGATGGTTTCTCTGTTGGTTTACAACTTGGTGCTGGTGTTGAACTTGGTAAACTAGGTTTAGATGTTCGTTGGGAAAGAGCTTTGTCTGATACTGAAGCTGAATTTGTAGATTCTAATGTTGGAAACGTAATTTTTGATACTCGTGTAAACCAAATTATTATAGGCTTGTCATACAGGTTTTAAACATCTAAAATTTTAAGCATAAAAAACCGAAGTTTAATAAACTTCGGTTTTTTATATGTTTTTTTAACTCTAAAAAATATCTCTGTTTAGATAATCTGGTATTGTAGGCTTATTTGGATCACTAAAATCATTTGCTGGATTTCCATCTCCGTTTTTATCCTCATCTTTTGATAAAACACCATCACCATCATCATCGGTATCTAAATAATTAGGAACACTGTCTCCATCTGTATCATCATTTCTAGGATCACCATCACCATCAGGATCTTCATCAATTGAAGCAACTCCATCTTGATCATCATCTGTACCAGGAACCAAATCCCATAATTCAATGTAAAATAATAAAATTGAATTCGGAGCTATAGAAGTAGTCCCTCCATTTGCATAAGCTAAACCTGAAGGAATAAACAAAATTCCTTTTCCACCATTTTCATAGTTAATAGGCCCTCCATTAGTTACATTATTCCCTCCCTTAAAATGGACAAAACTGTGAGTCCAGCCTCTAATAACTCTATTTAAAGAAAACCAAGCAATATTATTATCAAAATCGGGACTTAAACTATCTTTTCTAACTATTCTTTGTCCTCTATATTTAGCATAAACAGAATCCATTACTGTTGGAAAACCTTTATCTACATCAGGAGTCCCAACGCTATTTACATAATAATACAACTTATAATTTATATCATTTTCAGTTACTTCTTTTATTACTAATTTATCATCATCAAATAATGGTGTTTTCCCACTAGTAATTGGCTTCACTGAGTCTAAAGCCTCATTATAATAGTTGTTCTTTAAAAATACAACTAGAGAGTCGTTATCAATTATAGCCTGTGCTTCATGGTCAAAATTGTCAACTACTGAGTTGCTATCACTACCACAAGCATACAAAAAAGTACCTATAATGGCAGTATAAAATAGATGTTTAAATTTTATCATTTAATTCTGAAATTTTAACGCGCAATTTACCATTTTTATACCTTTGTAAAAAATGAAACGATAAAAATTAACTTTTTATATGAGAATTGACAAATATTTGTGGTGTATTCGCTTATTTAAAACCCGTAGTATTGCCACTGATGCTTGTAAAAAGGGACATGTTAAAATAGAGGGTACTAACCTAAAACCATCAAAAGAAATATTTGGTAATGAAGAAATAACTATTCGAAAAAACCAAATTAATTATAAAATAAGGGTTTTAGACATTCCTCCTAGTCGTGTAGGTGCTAAATTGGTTGATTTATATAGAAAAGATGTAACTCCTAAAGAAGAGTTTGAAAAAACGGAATTACTAAAGTATTCCAAAGATTACTATCGTAAAAAAGGGGCGGGACGTCCTACTAAAAAAGATCGCCGTGATATTGACGATTATTACGATGATTCTAATAAAAATGATGTTAATTTGTAATCCTAAAGTAAGTTTAAACCAGCAAACAAAAATGACTGACACGAACAATATTATCTTAAATAATACTCAAGTTGAACAAAAAATTCGTCGAATAGCCTTTCAAATTTATGAAAGTAATAGTAACGAAACAAAAATTATTATTGCTGGTATTGCTGATAATGGATATTTTTTAGCAGAAAGAATTTCGAACATTTTGAGTGAAATTTCTCCTTTAGAAGTAACTTTATGTAAAGTTTCAATAGACAAGAGAAATCCTATAAGTCCAATTACAACCTCTATTAACAGTAAAGAGTACCAAAATAAAGCATTAGTTTTAGTCGATGATGTTTTAAATTCAGGAACTACTTTAATATACGGTGTAAAGCATTTCTTAGAAGTTCCTTTAAAAAGATTTAAAACAGCGGTGTTAGTTAACAGAAACCATAAAAAGTATCCTGTAAAAGCTGATTTTAAAGGAATTTCTTTATCTACGTCTATTAAAGAACATGTAGTTGTAGAATTTAAAACTAATGAAACAATAGCTTACTTAACCTAGTAACTCTTGTAACTCTCCTATTATTTCATAAACACTTTTATTATCAACTACTAATTTATATGTTGCTTGATTATAATAATAACTTCTTTCAAACAAGTGCTTAGCAACAAACTCTGCTAATTCCTCTTTATTTAAACGGGCTACTAGTGGACGTTGACTTTTTTCGTTTCTTAGTCTGTCTACAATTGTATTTATACTTGTTTTTAAGTATACAGACTTCACATTTTTAAAATTTAATAGCACATCCATATTTCCTGCGTAACAGGGGGTACCACCTCCCAGAGATAGTATAAAACCTTCTTCTTTTTCTAAAAGTTCTTTTAAAAATACATGTTCCTGTTTTCTAAAATAAATTTCTCCTTTCAACTCAAAAATATCAGAAACCGTTTTTCCTTCCCTTTTTTCTATATATTCATCTAAATCAATAAACGGAATATGCTTCTTTTCTGCCAAAAACCGTCCAATTGTCGATTTACCGCTAGCCATATACCCTAATAATATAATTTTCATAAACTAGTAATTAAGCAGTTACAAATATGGGTAAAAAATATTACAAAAAAGCTTTTCAGATTTAAAGAACAGTTGTATATTTGCAACCGCTTTCACAAAGAAGCAATGACCGGGTAGCTCAGTTGGTAGAGCATCTCCCTTTTAAGGAGAGGGTCCTGGGTTCGAGCCCCAGCCCGGTCACAAAAAGTTAAGCATATGCTTAACTTTTTTAGTTTATGCACGTATGGCGGAATTGGTAGACGCGCAGGCTTGAGGGGCTTGTTTCCTACGGAAGTGCAGGTTCGACTCCTGTTACGTGCACCAAAAAAAGCACAATACATTTTGTATTGTGCTTTTTTATTTCTGTAGAATTCAAATAATCTAAATTTTATAAAAAAAAACAAAGAGGCTAAAAAGCCTCCTTGTATTAAATACAAATAATTAATTTATTTAGTTTAAAATGTATGTATCATAATCTAAATAACAAGTATCTCCTTGAACAATGGTTCTTACACCGTTCCAAGTTTTATTATGAAAACCATCTCCTACTGTATAATTATCTACATACGGATTATGCCTTGTATAATCTTCCCATTTTTTTAAACTAAGATTATACTCATATTCATTAAAAGCCTTTTCTCCATCTCTATAAACATAACATCCAGAGTCACACTCCCCTATTACAGAAACTACCCTAAAACGTTCACCTGCTTTTGCTTTTACCATAAAATCAATTACTTTTCCATCAGCTACACTTCTTTTTTGGTTAAATTTATAATAATCTAATCCTACATGATCTTCAATTCCGTATCCCCAGTAAATTTTATTCCCTGTTAAATACCAAGTTCCTAATTCTTGATCATACTTTTCTACATAAAATCTACCAAAAAGCTCTCCTCCACTAGTTCCATGATCACTACCATATAGTGCCACATTAGTTGGGTCTACCCTTATCTTATCATAATACACTAAATCACATTCTTTAATAGTATATTCTAAATTTGAACTTACTTTGAAAGGTCTATTATCATATGTATAATTTACTTTATAAGAAATAGGATACCCTGGATTATCAACTGATACCTCTGCTCCTTCTTTCAAAAAGTCAACTACTCTATCTAAGTTATTAGCCATAGCAGCTAAAGATGATGCAATACCTGAAGTAGCATTACCTCCTAATTGTTTTACTTTAACAGTGGACTCACTAAAAATAGATTTATATCTTGCTTCTAATTCTGCATTTACTTGTGTTCCTACTGCTTTGTAAGCAAAATTTAATGCTGCTTCAACTTCTTTAGCACTACTACTTGATTCATAAATTAATGTATATAGTTTTCCATAAGTTACTGATTCTATATAAGAAGATGGATTTTGTTGATCTTCACTTACATTTAAGTAATCAGTAACATACGGTTTTAACCTATCGGGAGAAACATTGTTGTTAAACCATCCATTTTTTCCTATAATTCCTTCTTTAGGAGAAACTGAGGCTGTAAAAAAGCGTTGTTTTAAGGTAACCGCATATCTAGTTTTTTGAGTAGAGAAATCTACCCCAAAACTACCAGATACTTTTACACTAGGTCCAGAATATCCTGCATTTAAAGAAAGTTGAAACTGTTTTTCATCATGAATTCTTTGAATACTAATATCAAAGCTAGCAGGAAAATTAGCTTCACTTTTATAATATGCATTTAAAATAGCATTTAAATTGTCTTGAACTTTACCTGGTGTTGGTTCTTCAATGGTTCTTGAAGTAGAAGCAGATGTTCCTGACAACACATTAACTCTTACCTCTACTGAATTCCTGTCTTCTCCAAAAATTGGTATAGACACAGGAGCTCCTTCTTGTATAGATCTTGCAGCTACCAAATTACCAGGCCATAATAAAGAACTATTGGCATCTAGAATAAAAAAATCTGAATCTGTTTGAGTAAATGATATTTCTTTATTAACACAATTCTCTTCCATAGCTATTCTTTTAGCTTTAGAAGAAGTGTTATCATACAGTTCACTAATATTTAAATTATGAATACCATCAGATGTATCTGGTGTTATAAATTGAGCTATCTGCTCTTTACTAGAATTTATTTCAGAATTCTGAAATAAATCGTCTTTTTGACATGAAATAATTGAAAAAAGGGTTAATCCAAGTATTTTTAGATTTTTCATTTATTTATTTTTAAATTTAACATTGTACTAATTACGACCTCGAGGAGTAATTAAACATCCTTAAATACATTTTCCCTACTTTTTTATTTGTTTTTTTTTAATTATCACATACATTTTTATTGTTTATTTAAATTTTTACTAAGCAACAACACAATTCTTTATATAGTGATTAATTTCACAAATTATTAACGCCTACAAAGCCTATTATTCTTATTTTCGCCCTATGCAAAAACAAATATTATTCCTAGTAGCAATAGTGTTTAGTATATCTATTCAGGCGCAAGACAAACTAAAAGGACAAATAATAGACTCAGAATCTAAAAAACCTTTAAGTGCAGCTCATATTTTAAACCTTAATACTGTTGTAGGTACCATTACAAATGAGAATGGGCTATTTGACCTCGTTGCTCAAACAAACGATACTGTTTTAGTTTCTTATTTAGGTTATGCTTCTATTAAACTGAAAGTTACCAACGACCTTTTAAAAGGAAACGAAGTTGTTATATCTTTGGAAGAAAAACCTGAGGAAGTGAAAGAAGTTGTAATTAAATCAACAGAATTGATAGGTGTTTTAGAAGTCGATGTAAAACAAGTTCCAAAAGATCGTTTTACTAGAATCCATATTAATGGATTACCACAAACGTATGAAGTTGGAAGGCCTCAAAAAATATCTTCTCCTATAGCTAAACTATTGAATCCGGTTGATTTAGTGTATAACCTCTTTGGTAAAAAACCTAAACAATTAAAAAAACTTAAAAAACTTAAAAAAGAAGATGACTTGCGTAAAATGTTAGCAGGTAAATTCGATCGTGAGGTAATGATGGAATATTTAGAAATGGATAGATCTGAACTAAATAAGTTATTATCGGATTGTAACTATTCTGAATACTTTATAAAAAAAGCTAGTGATTTACAACTCATAGAAGCTGTTTTAAACTGCTACGAGAATTATAAGACAACAAAAAAAGGGAAAATAGAAAGAAATAGAATCCCTGATAAAAAGTAACTTTTTTGTTAAAAAAGTAGGGTAAGTGATATTTTATCTGTTATATTGTTTGATAGATTAACAAAAAACTCCTTTAAATAATGAGAAAAACTATATTACTATCTTTTATTTTTACAATTCTTTTAAGTTGTAGTAAAGATGATAAGATAATACCTAAAGATGGGGCTGAACCAGTAGATGAAGTTAAACTAAACAATAAAGAAAATAACTTTGTGTGGAAAGCCATGAACTCATGGTACAATTGGCAAGAAGATGTTCCTAGTTTAGCCGATAATAAAGATGATAACACTAATGATTATTACACTTACTTAAACTCATACAGTACTCCTAGTTCTTTATTTGAAAGTCTTAAACATGCAAACGATGACTTTTCTTGGTTTATAGAGGACTATGTTGCACAGCAGCAGCAATTTCAAGGAACATCAAAAACTTTTGGTTTTAGACCTAAACTAGTTCAAGTTGGTACTACTGATTATGTTGTGATGTATATTCAACATGTTTCAAAAAATTCTCCTGCTGATATTGCTGGTTTTAAAAGAGGTGATATTATAAATGCTATTAACGGAACTGTAATGACCATAACCAACTATAAAAGTGTTTTTAATGGTTATTATGAAGAAAATGCAGAGTTTTCTTTTACGGAGAAAGATGGAAAAACTCTTAAAGAAAAGAAAGCAATAACACAAGCTGTAGTATCTGATAACCCAGTACATCTAACTAAAGTTTTTGACAATATTAATGGTAAAAAAGTTGGATACTTACTATACAACGGATTCAGATCATCTTATAATGACGAATTAAATGCTGCTTTTGCTGAATTAAAGTCTGCAGGCATTCAAGAACTAATACTAGATTTAAGAATTAATGGTGGTGGATCTGTAGAAACATCTTCTTATTTAGCAAGTATGATACATGCAGAAGCAGATAAAGATAAATTTGCTGAATTAAAATTCAATAATAAACACTCTCAACAAGACTCTCCTTATTATTTTGATAATACTTTAAATGTTTATGAAACTGATGGGAAAAAGACTAGTGAAGAAGCTATAAATAGGTTATCAGGTATAAACAAGTTATATGTTTTAACCTCTGGTAGTACTGCATCAGCAAGTGAAATGATTATAAATGGGTTACGCCCTTTTATTGAAGTTAAGTTAATCGGTACCAAAACAGTAGGTAAAAATGAAGGGTCAATAACGTTATATGACTCACCTAGTAGTGATTACACTAATGTAAATGGAGCTAATTCAGCTCATAAAATGGCTATGCAACCTATTGTTTTTCAGATATACAACAAATTAGGTCAAAACGATTATGGAGATGGATTTGAGCCAAATATCTTAATTGAAGAATGGAAACATTGGAATAATATCTTACCTTTTGGAGACGAAAATGAAATAGTACTAAAAACAGCTCTAGACGATATCAGAGGAATAGCCGCTAAATCATCTTATGAGGTGAAAAGCTTTAAACATATTGATATAAATGTATCTACTAATAAATTTGAAAAAGAAATGTACATTGACCATCATTACTTTAACAAATAAGATTAAGACTATATAAAAGCAGCAAAATTTTGCTGCTTTTTTTATGCTCATATTTCATACAAAAGAACTAAATTTACACCTTTCAAAAAACACACACAAACACAACTAATAATGATTCATTTCTTTGGAAACGTAAACAGCAAGGTTTTTGCTGTTCAAACAATAGAAGAATTAACATCTGAAACAATTTCTAAATTAACTTGGTTATTTGGCAACCAACCGAAAATAAATGCGGCGTCTCTTGACGCCTTTTTTGTAGGCCCAAGAGCAGCAATGATTACTCCATGGAGTACCAATGCTGTAGAAATCACTCAAAACATGGGAGTTTCTGGAATTATCAGAATTGAAGAATTTAAAGCGGTAGCTGATGATTTTTCTAATTTTGACCCCATGATTTCACAAAAGTTCAATGGGTTGCATCAAGAAACATTCACCATTGATATTCAGCCAGAACCTATTTTAGAAATTGATGACATCGCAGCTTATAACGAGCAAGAAGGTTTAGCCTTAAACGATGAAGAAATTACCTATTTAGAAGAAGTTGCTACTAAAATTGGTAGAAAACTAACAGACTCTGAAGTATTTGGATTCTCTCAGGTAAATTCAGAACATTGTCGTCATAAGATTTTCAACGGAACCTTTGTTATAGATGGAGAGGAAATGCCTACTTCTTTATTCAAATTAATTAAAGAAACATCTAAGCAAAATCCAAACGATATTGTTTCTGCTTATAAAGACAATGTAGCTTTTGTTAAAGGTCCAAAAGTAGAGCAATTCGCTCCGAAAAGTGCAGACAAATCTGATTACTACCAAATAAAAGAATTTGAATCTGTTATTTCATTAAAAGCTGAAACACACAACTTCCCTACTACTGTAGAACCTTTTAATGGTGCTGCAACAGGTTCAGGAGGTGAAATTCGTGATAGATTAGCTGGCGGAAAAGGTTCATTACCATTAGCTGGAACTGCTGTTTATATGACTTCATATTCTCGTTTAGAAGAGAATCGTTCTTGGGAAAAAGGAATGGAAGAGCGTAAATGGTTATACCAAACACCAATGGATATCTTAATCAAAGCTTCTAACGGAGCCTCTGATTTTGGTAATAAATTTGGGCAACCTTTAATCTGTGGTTCTGTCTTAACTTTTGAACACGAAGAAGATGCTCGCAAACTTGGTTTCGATAAAGTAATCATGCAAGCAGGTGGTATTGGATATGGTAAAAAAGAACAAGCATTAAAAGATACTCCACAAGAAGGAGATAAAATAGTAATTCTTGGAGGTGAAAACTACCGTATTGGTATGGGAGGAGCTGCGGTATCTTCTGCTGATACTGGAGAATTTTCTTCAGGAATCGAATTAAATGCAGTCCAGCGTTCAAATCCTGAAATGCAAAAACGTGCTGCCAATGCTGTTCGTGGTATGGTAGAAAGTGATGAGAACTTTATCGTTTCTATTCACGATCATGGAGCTGGTGGGCATTTGAACTGTTTATCTGAATTAGTGGAAGATACAGGTGGAAACATCGATTTAGATAAATTACCAGTAGGTGACCCTACGCTATCTGATAAAGAAATTATCGGTAATGAATCACAAGAACGTATGGGATTGGTAATTGCTGAGAAGCACATCGAAACCCTAAATAAAATAGCTGAACGTGAGCGTTCACCAATGTACACTGTTGGTGATGTTACAGGTAATCATCGTTTTACTTTCGAATCTAAAACCAATGGAAACAAACCAATGGATTTAGCTTTGGAAGATATGTTTGGTAGTTCTCCTAAAACAATCATGACTGATAAAACAGTTTATAGAAACTACGCTGACGTAAATTATTCAAAAGAAAATTTTACCAATTATTTAGAACAAGTACTACAGTTAGAGGCAGTTGCTTGTAAAGATTGGTTAACCAATAAAGTTGACCGTTGTGTTGGTGGAAAAGTAGCGAAGCAACAATGTGTTGGTTCTTTACAAATTCCATTAAACAATGTTGGTGTAATGGCGTTAGATTATAAAGGTAAAGAAGGAATTGCTACTACAATTGGACACTCTCCTATTTCTGGGTTAATTGATCCTGAAGCTGGAAGTAAAAACTCAATTGCTGAAGCTTTAACAAATATTGTATGGGCTCCTTTAAAAGATGGTTTACAATCGGTTTCATTATCAGCAAACTGGATGTGGCCTTGTAAAAATGAAGGTGAAGATGCTCGTTTATACAAAGCGGTAAAAGCTATTTCTGATTTTTCTATTGATTTAGGAATCAATGTTCCAACAGGAAAAGATTCATTATCAATGAAACAGAAATATCCAAATGAAGAAGTAATTTCTCCAGGAACGGTAGTTATTTCAGCTGCGGCTAACTGTAACGACATTACAAAAGTAGTAGAACCTGTTTTACAACCAAATAAAGGAAACATCTATTACATCAACTTATCTCAGGATGATTTTAAATTAGGCGGAAGTTCTTTTGCGCAAATAGTAAACAAAATAGGAAACTCTACTCCTACTATTTCTGACAACAACTTCTTTAAAGCTGCTTTTGATGTAATTCAAAACTTAATTAAAGAGGAAAAAATTGTTGCAGGTCACGATGTTGCCTCTGGAGGGCTGATTACTACCTTATTAGAATTATGTTTTGCTGATGTAAATATAGGTGCAAACCTAGATTTATCAAGCTTAGATGAAGTAGACAGTATTCAATTATTATTTGCCGAAAACTCAGGAATTGTATTCCAAGCAGTTGATAATTCAGTAGAGCAAGTTTTAACTGATAATAATATTGAATTCTTTACTATCGGCTCTGTAACAGAATCTGATCGATTAAATATTAAAAATGGTTCAGATGTTTTTTCTTTATCTATTTCTGAATTAAGAGATACTTGGTACAAAACATCATACTTATTAGATCAAAAGCAAACGGCGAACGATTTAGCTAAAGATCGTTTTGATAATTATAAAAACCAACCTTTAAAGTATACATTCCCAACTCATTTTACAGGAAAGCTTACTGAAACTGTGGGTACTGTAACTAACAGACCTAAAGCTGCCATCATTCGTGAAAAGGGTTCAAACTCGGAACGTGAAATGGCAAATGCGATGTATTTAGCTGGTTTTGATGTGAAAGATGTTCACATGACAGATTTAATTTCTGGTCGTGAAACTTTAGAAGATATTCAATTTATTGGAGCTGTTGGAGGTTTTTCTAATTCGGATGTTTTGGGTTCTGCTAAAGGATGGGCTGGAGCATTTTTATATAATGAAAAAGCGAACACTGCTTTGAAAAACTTCTTTAAAAGAGAAGATACACTTTCTGTTGGTATTTGTAACGGATGTCAGTTGTTTATGGAGTTAGAATTAATCAATCCAGAACATAAGAATCATGGTAAGATGTTACACAACGATTCTAAAAAGCACGAAAGTTCATTTACATCTGTAAAAGTTCAAGAAAATAATTCAGTAATGTTATCTAGTTTAGCAGGAACTGAATTAGGAGTTTGGATTTCTCACGGAGAAGGGAAGTTCAATTTACCTGAAACTGAAGATAATTATAATATTGTTGCTAAGTATGGATATGAAGGATATCCTAACAACCCAAACGGTTCAGATTATAACACAGCAATGCTATGTGATAAGACTGGTCGTCATTTAGTAACTATGCCGCATATTGAGCGTTCTACTTTCCAATGGAACTGGGCAAACTATCCACAAGACAGACAAGATGAAGTTTCTCCTTGGTTAGAAGCTTTTGTTAATGCAAGAAAATGGATAGAAAATAAAAAATAGGTAGAATACTACATTCTCAACAACAAAAAGCACTCTGTAAACAGGGTGCTTTCTTTTTTTTTACAAAAGTAAACAATAAATTTTACGATTTACATTTGTTAATCATTGAATTATGGTAACATTTGTAATATTCTTCTTATTTAACTTCTATTCTACACACATAATATATTTATAAAAGCACTTTGAAAGGATATGATTAAACCTATAAGTAATTTAAAGTAGTTATAGAAGTATTATAAAGTTTAAAGCTTGATTCATATTTATTTAAATAAACTACCGCAGAATCATTATTATCAGCCTATAAAGTTACTTATTTGACGTTAAAGTCAGTTAAATAAGGATAAATGGCTATTTAAGCACATTATGTTTATTAAAAAAGAGAAGTGTTTACGTTTATAAACTCAACAAATTAAAAAATCAACTTAATTACAAATGTAACTCAATACATTTAACAAAAGAATAGAGTTTCTCTATACCAAACACTTAAAATACTGGTTTACAGAAATTTATATGTTATTTGTTAAAGTATTATGTAACCTTATTTTTGAGTTATTTTGAAAAACATCGAACTTTTATTGTATGTAATTGTAAAATAATATATATTTACAACTGTAAACAACCTCTAGTGTTTACACAAGTAAACAAATGATAGAAAGACTAAAACAGATATTAGATTATTACAATTTATCGGCGTCAAGTTTTGCAGATAAAATAGATGTTCCAAGATCTAGCATTTCTCACCTATTATCAGGAAGAAATAAACCAAGCTTAGATTTTATTATAAAAGTTGAGACAGCTTTTGATGAAGTTGACTTGAATTGGTTAGTATATGGTAAAGGGGATTTTCCTCCAAATACAGAAAAATCAAAAGAGGAGATAAAAATAGAGAAAAATGAAGCTCATTCTTTATTTACTGAAAATACTGTATTTGACCAAGAACCCGAAAAAAAATCAAATACGCAATTCTCAGAAAGTCATAAAAAGAGGAAAGAATCTGACTCTTTCAGGGAAGTTAAGAATATTTTGGTTTTATACGACGATGGAACCTTTGAAGATTACAAAAAAAAATAATGTCATAATTGAATCTCTGAAAATTTGATGATTTTAAAGTTCAACAAATCCTTAGGTTTGTTTTCATCTACACAGTTTCAATTTATAAATCATTAGTAACTAAACTCTCTCCTAAAACTTATTTTACCATAAGTTGAGTTTGTTAACTTGGTCCCCCAAATGTAATTCCTCTTAAATAAAAAATCCTGTATTATGAAAAATAATACAGGATTTTTACTCATATTTTAAGTATATAATCTAGGTTAACATTCCTCCGTCTACAGATAAAGTCTGCCCAGTAATATACGAGCTCATATCTGATGCTAAGAAAACACAAGCATTTGCAATATCTTGTGGTGAACCTCCTCTTTTTAAAGGAATTTCATTTCTCCAACCTTCAACAACTTTTTCATCTAACTTTGCAGTCATTTCAGTTTCGATGAAACCAGGCGCAACTACATTACTACGAATGTTACGCGATCCTAATTCTAATGCTACTGATTTTGAGAACCCTAAAATCCCTGCTTTTGAAGCTGCATAATTTGCTTGACCAGCATTTCCTTTTAATCCAACAACAGAACTCATATTGATAATTGAACCTGCACGTTGTTTCATCATTGGACGAATTACGGCTTTTGTTAAATTGAAAACAGATTTTAAGTTTACTTCAATAACTTTATCAAAATCATCTTCAGAAATACGCATTAATAAATTATCTTTAGTAATACCTGCATTGTTTACCAATACATCAATTGTTCCGAATTCTTCTAAAACATTTTTTGCTAATTCTTGTGCTGCATCAAACTCTGCCGCATTTGATTGATATCCTTTAGCGCTTACCCCTAATTCTTTTAATTCATTTTCTAAAGAAGTTGCTGCCTCAACAGAAGAATTGTATGTAAATGCAATATTACATCCTTGGTTTGCAAACTCTAATGCAATTCCTCTACCAATACCTCTAGTAGCTCCTGTAATAATTGCTGTTTTATTTTCTAAAAGTTTCATTTATTAGTTGTTTTAACAGGGGCAAATATAAAAATAAATTCCCGTTAAAAAACGGGAATTTATTTTTATATATAAGTGTTTATTATGCTAAAACCTTAGCTACCATTTCTCCAATTTTAGCAGGAGACTCTACAACGTGTACTCCATTTTCAGCTAAAATTTTCATCTTTGCTTGCGCAGTATCATCGGCACCACCAACAATAGCACCTGCGTGTCCCATTGTTCTACCTGCTGGAGCAGTTTGTCCTGCAATAAAACCAACTACTGGTTTACGATTTCCGTCAGCTTTAATCCAACGTGCAGCTTCAGCTTCTAAGTTTCCCCCAATTTCACCAATCATAACGATTGCTTCAGTTTCATCATCATTCATTAATAATTCAACTGCTTCTTTAGTAGTAGTTCCAATAATTGGATCTCCACCGATACCAATAGCAGTAGTAATTCCGTATCCTTGTTTTACAACTTGATCAGCAGCTTCATATGTTAAAGTTCCTGATTTAGAAACAATACCTACTTTACCTTTTTTGAAGATAAACCCTGGCATAATTCCAACTTTTGCTTCTTCTGGAGTAATAACACCTGGACAGTTAGGCCCTACTAAAGTACAATCTAACTGATCAATATATGCTTTTACTTTTACCATGTCAGCTGTAGGAATTCCTTCAGTAATACAAATGATTACTTTAATTCCTGCTTCAGCAGCTTCCATAATAGCGTCAGCAGCAAATGCTGGTGGTACAAAAATAATTGAAGTATCAGCTGCTGCTTTTTTTACAGCTTCATCAACTGTATTAAAAACTGGTTTACCTAAATGCTCTTGACCTCCTTTACCTGGTGTTACACCACCAACTACGTTTGTTCCGTAATCGATCATTTGGCCAGCGTGGAAAGTTCCTTCGCTTCCTGTAAAACCTTGAACTATAATTTTTGAATCTTTATTTACTAAAACACTCATTGGTTTGCTTTTTTATTATTTTTTAAGACAGACAAAAATAACTTTTTAATTGTGTTTTCACAATTAATTTTAGGTTACTTTTTTTCTTTATTTGTTGCATTTTTTAAATAGATAACTTCTCGCAATGTTTGTCTATATTCTCTTTGAGGTGTTCCATAATAGATTCCTTTTTTAAGAGACTTTGACACCCCAGTTTGCGCCATTAAAATGGTTCCCTTTTCAATCGTTAAGCCGCTAACAATACCTACCTGCCCCCAAATTGTCACTTCATCTTCAATCACTGTACATCCAGCAATACCAGTTTGTGCAGCAATTAAGCATTTTTTTCCTATAACAGTATCGTGCCCAATATGAACTTGATTATCAATTTTTGATCCCTCACCTATCAGAGTATCGCCTGTTACCCCTCTATCTATAGTACATGAGGCTCCTAAATCTACGTTATCTTCAAGTATCACCCTACCTCCAGATATTAATTTATCGAACCCTTCTGGTCTATTTTTATAATAGAAAGCATCAGCTCCTAAAACTGTGTTGGCATGAATTGTTACATTATCACCTATCACACAATTACTGTTAATTGATACGTTTGCGTGAATTAAACAATTTTCACCAACTGTTACGTTTTCTCCTATAAATACATTTGGTTGTATAATAGTACCTTCTCCGATAACTGCTGACTCAGCAATACTTTTCTTTGAGGCTATAAAAGGATTAAAATGTTTAGTTATTTTATTAAAATCCCTAAAAGGATCTTCAGAAATTAGTAGTGATTTTCCTTTTGGACAATCTACTTTTTTGTTTATTAATATTGTAGTTGCTGCTGAGTTTAGTGCCTTATCATAATATTTGGGGTGATCTACAAAAACAATATCTCCTTTTTCAACGACATGAATTTCATTAATCCCTGTAATAGGAAAACTATTCTCTCCAACAAATTCAGCATTTAATAAATCTGCTATTTGCTCTAAAGTTTGAGGTTGTTTAAATTTCATCTTTAAAAAGAAATTCCCGCTAAAGCGGGAATATTAAATTTATTCTTTGATACGCTCTGTATAAGCGCCTTTTTCCGTATCTATTTTAATCTTGTCACCTTCATTAATAAATAAAGGTACATTGATTCTTGCTCCTGTTTCTACAGTAGCTGGTTTTGTAGCATTCGTAGCTGTGTTACCTTTTACGCCTGGTTCAGTATGAGTTACTTCTAAAATAACGTGTGATGGCATTTCTACTGATAATGGCATATTATCTTCAGTATTAATTAAGATAGTAACCACTTCACCTTCTTTCATTAAATCTGGCGCATCTAATGTTGATTTTTGAAGTGTTATTTGATTATAATCTTCTGTATTCATGAAGTGATACGTGTCTCCTTCTGGGTATAAATACTGAAATTTATGTGTTTCTACACGTACATCTTCAATTTTATGACCTGCTGAAAAAGTATTGTCTATCACTTTTCCTGAAGTAACACTTTTAAGTTTTGTACGAACGAAAGCAGGTCCTTTACCTGGTTTTACGTGTAAAAACTCAATAATTTTAAATATATCGTGATTATATTTTATACATAATCCTTTTTTAATATCTGATGTTGATGCCATTTATTTGATCTTTTATAGTTGCTCTTATAAGTGCAATTTTAATAATTAATTTGTTTTAAAATATCCTTTCATGATTCCGCGGTGTGAATCTTTGATAAACTGAATAATTTCATCACGCTCAGAAGTTGCTTCCATTTCAGCTTCAATAATATCTATCGCTTGAGAATTGTTATAGTTTTTTTGAAATAAAATACGGTAAACATCTTGAACCTCTCTAATTTTTTCAGTTGTAAAACCCCTTCTTCTCAACCCTACTGAATTAATTCCCACGTATGATAACGGTTCTCTTGCTGCTTTTACAAAAGGAGGTACATCTTTACGAACTAACGATCCTCCTGTAACAAAAGCATGATTACCTACTGAGGCAAATTGATGTACTGCTACCATACCTGCAAGTACTACATTATCTCCAACAGTTACGTGACCTGCTAAAGTTGAATTGTTTGAAAAAATACAATTATCTCCCACTTTACAATCGTGTGCAATATGACAATACGCCATAATTAAACAATTGTCACCTATAACAGTTTTCATTCTATCTGAAGTCCCTCTGTTAATAGTAACGCATTCTCGTATAGTAACATTATCTCCTATTTCTACAACTGTATCCTCATCGTTATACTTTAAATCTTGAGGAATTGCTGAAATAACTGCTCCAGGGAAAATTCGACAGTTTTTACCGATGCGCGCACCTTCCATAATGGTTACATTAGAACCTATCCATGTTCCTGAACCTATCTCTACATTCGCATGAATCGTTGTAAAAGGTTCTATAACTACATTACGAGCTATTTTTGCTTGAGGGTGTACGTACGCAAGTGGTTGATTCATATTACTTTACTTTTGAAATTTGTGCCATTAACTCTGCTTCACACACTAACTTTCCGTTAGCATAGGCGTAAGATTGCATATGACAAATACCTCTACGGATTGGTGCAATTAATTCTGCTTTAAAAATTAATGTGTCTCCTGGTAATACTTTTTGTTTAAATTTAACATTATCCATTTTCATGAAATATGTTAAGTAATTTTCAGGATCTGGAACTGTATTTAAGACTAAAACTCCTCCACATTGTGCCATTGCCTCTACTTGAAGAACTCCGGGCATTACTGGTGCTCCAGGAAAATGTCCTACAAAAAAATTCTCGTTCATAGTAACATTCTTCATTCCAACCACATGTTGATCAGACAGCTCTATAATTCTATCAATTAACAAAAACGGTGGTCTGTGAGGTAAAATATCCATTATTTTATGAATATCCATTAATGGTGGCTGATTCAAATCATAAGAAGGAATATTATTTCTCTTTTCCTTTTTTATAATTTTAGCTAACTTCTTCGCAAATGTAGTATTTACTGAGTGTCCTGGCTTGTTTGCTATTACCTTTCCTTTTATTCGAGTACCCGTTAGAGCTAAATCTCCAATCACATCTAACAATTTATGACGTGCAGCTTCATTAGCCCAATGTAGTGTTAAGTTATCTAATACTCCATTAGGTTTTACAGTTATATTATCTTTTTTAAAGGCTTTTTTAAGCTTTTCCATTGTACTCTCAGACAATCCCTTATCTACGTAAACGATGGCATTGTTTAAATCTCCTCCTTTAATTAAATCGTTTTCCAACAACATTTCAATTTCATGTAAAAAACTAAATGTTCTTGCTGCTGATATTTCTTCTTTAAAATCAGTGATTGTATTTAATGTAGCATTTTGAGTTCCTAGAATTTTAGTTCCAAAGTCTACCATAGTAGTTACTTGGTACTCATCTGCTGGCATCAAAATAATTTCACTTCCTGTTACTTCATCTTTGTATGAGATAATTTCATTTACCACATACTCTTCTATTTCAGCTTCTTGTTCAATAATTTCAGCTTTTTCTAAAGCTTCAATAAAAAACTTAGAAGACCCATCCATAATAGGAGGTTCAGAAGCATTAATTTCTATTAATAAATTATCAATATCTAAACCAACAGCTGCTGCTAAAACGTGTTCAGAAGTTTGTATTTGCACTCCGTTCTTTTCAAGGTTTGTTCCTCTTTGCGTATTCGTTACATAATCCGCCTTTGCTTCTATTATTGGTTCTCCTTCTAAATCAACTCGCTTAAAAGCAAATCCATGATTTTCTGGTGCTGGTTTAAAAACCATGTTAACCTCATTACCTGTGTGCAATCCAACACCTGATAATCTAACTTCTTTTTGTATTGTTTTTTGTTTCTTACTCATTTTTTACTTTTTGAGCCTTCAACTCTTTTTCTATTTTATGTACTGTAGATGCTAATTTTGGTAAATTCTTAAAGTGTACGTAAGACTTACTATAGTCTGAATAGCCAAAAGCTGGAGACCCTTGTACAACTTCTTCATCTTTTAAATTTTTCCCTATTCCTGATTGAGCTTGGATTTTTACGTTGTTTCCAATAGTTATATGGCCAACAATACCTACTTGCCCCCCAATCATACAGTTCTCCCCTATTTTGGTAGATCCTGCAATTCCTGTTTGAGAAGCTATCACAGTATTTTTACCTATTTCAACATTATGAGCTATTTGAATCTGGTTATCTAACTTTACTCCTTTACGAATTATTGTTGATCCTAGAGTAGCTCTGTCGATAGTCGAATTAGACCCCACATCAACATTATCTTCTATAATAACATTTCCTATTTGTGGTATTGCCTTATATTCTCCATTTTCATTTGGTGCGAAACCAAAACCATCTGCTCCTATTACTGTTCCTGAATGAATTTTACAATTCTTTCCTATTACAGTTTCTGAATATATCTTTACTCCTGCAAAAACAACTGTATTATCTCCAATTCTTACATTATCTCCAATGTAAGAATTAGGGTATATTTTCACATTGTTACCTAATACCACACTCTCTCCAATATAGGCATAAGCTCCAATATACTCATTATCACCTATGGTTACTGAATCAGCTATAAAGTGAGGATTTTCTCTCCCTACTTTATTGTTCTTTACCTCATTATAAAACTCTAAGAGTTTTGAAAATGATTTATATGCATCTTCAACCTTTATCAAAGTTGTTTCTATTTCCTTTTCAGGAACAAAACTCTTATTTACAATAGCTACCGATGCTTGGGTTGTATATATATATGAGTTATACTTAGGATTAGATAAAAAGGTTAATGAACCTGTTGTCCCTTCTTCTATCTTAGAAAGTGTAGATACTTCAGCTTCCGGATTCCCTTCAATCTCTCCTTCTAAAATATCGGCTATTTGTTTTGCTGTAAATTTCATTATCTGCAAAAGTAATTATTTTTGTTCAAATACTTCTTGATTAGAGTTTGTTTCTAAGTATTCATCTACTTTATTTTCTTTGGGTAACACAGGTAATATTTCACTACAGGCTTTGTTAATGCTTTAAGGTTTAACTGGTCAGATGCTTTTGCTATATCTTTTAACTTGCCTTTTTTTGTGTAAATTTTTATAGGCTTCTTTGTATTGTATGCTTGATGTTTTATTTTATTTGAAAAAACAAAATACTCAAGTTCTTTTTCGCTTAACTCTACAAGCTTTCTAAGCTTTCCACGCCTTTTCTCAATATACTCCTCAGTAAATGGTTTCTCTTGAATTTCAATCTTTAACAAACTTCTGTCTATAATTTTTGTTGCTAATGTAGATAACACAAAATCCTCATGATTTTTCCATTCTTTTATCGCAGATAAAACATCATAATCATCTAACTCAGAAAATATCTGTAATGTTTTACTTGAAAAATTTTCTTTATTTATTGGACTGTATAAAAAATACTTTAAAGCTCTACTAGAAGGAAGCTCTACCCCTTTCGTAGCCAACTCCTTTGCTCTTTTTAATATACTAACTAAAAGGTTTTCTGCTACTAAACCTGTTTTATGTAAATACACTTGCCAATACATTAAACGTCGAGCTATAACAAATTTTTCTACCGAATAAATCCCTTTTTGCTCAATAACTAATTCGTTATCTACTACATTCATCATTGCTATTAAACGGTCTGATGATATGTTTCCTTCAGCAACCCCCGTAAAAAAACTATCTCTTTTTAAGTAATCTAATCGGTCAATATCTAATTGACTCGATATTAATTGATATAAAAATTTACGTGGATGCTTTCCTTCAAATACTTGAATAGCCAAACTTAATTTCCCTTCAAATTCATCATTCAAAGCTTTCATAAATTTTAATGAAATTTCTTCATGAGTAATTTCATTCACAATACTATGTTCTAACGCATGTGAATATGCTCCATGACCTATATCATGTAACAAAATAGCTATATACAAAGCATTTGCTTCTTCTTCTGAAATTTCAATATTTTTCATTTGTAACACATGTACTGCTTTTTGCATTAAATGCATACAACCTATTGCGTGATGAAAACGTGTATGGTTAGCTCCAGGATATACTAAATTTGATAATCCCATCTGTGTTACTCTACGTAACCTTTGAAAATATGGGTGCTCGATAATATCAAAAATTAGTGAATTTGGTATAGAGATAAACCCATAAATAGGGTCATTAATTATCTTTAATTTGTTGGTTTTTGATTTCTTCAAAATGTATAAATCCTTGAATTTTAAACAAAAAAATCATAATTTATCTACAAAACCAAATTAACCAGCGTTTAATTAACGTATTTTTAGCTTTTATAAACACAACAAAACTACTTTTAACCGTTATTTAGGTAATAAATAAGTTGGAAATTATGATGAGAAACATACACATTCTATGGGTAGATGATGAAATAGACCTATTGAAACCACATATATTATTTTTAGAGAAAAAAGAGTATAAAGTTACCACATGTACCAATGGTACAGATGCCATTGACTTGGCTAGCGAAAATAATTTTGATATTGTTTTTTTAGATGAAAATATGCCTGGTATTACCGGTTTAGAAACGCTTTCTGAAATCAAACAAAAAAATGCAAACCTCCCTGTGGTAATGATTACCAAAAGCGAGGAAGAATATTTGATGGAAGAAGCTATTGGCTCTAAAATTGCAGATTACTTAATCAAGCCTGTAAATCCTAATCAGATATTATTGAGTTTAAAAAAGAATTTAGACCACTCTCGTTTAGTTTCAGAAAAAACAACATCTAGCTACCAACAAGAATTTAGAAAAATTTCTATGGATTTAGCTATGGTTAATTCTTATGAAGAGTGGGCTGAACTTTACAAAAAACTTGTTCACTGGGAACTTGAGTTAGAAAATATTAATGATACTGGAATGTTAGAGATTTTGGAATCTCAAAAATCTGAAGCTAACTCGCAGTTTTTTAAGTTTATTAAAAAAAACTACCAACGTTGGCTAACAGGAGACAATAAACCTACTTTTTCACATACTTTATTTAAAGATTATGTAGTCCCAAACTTATCAAAAGACCAAGGTGTTTTATGGGTCATAATTGATAATCTTCGTTATGATCAATACAGAGTCTTAGAGCCTTTTATTAATAATTATTTTAAAAAGGAAGACGAATATTCTTACTACAGCATTTTACCAACAGCAACTCAATACGCACGAAATGCTATATTTTCTGGGTTAATGCCTTCTGAAATGGAAAAAAGACACCCAAACTATTGGAGAAATGATACAGAGGAAGGAGGAAAAAACTTATTTGAAGCTGATTTTTTGGACAATCAAATAAAACGTTTAGGATTAAATATTACACATGAATATTACAAAATAGTTTCTCTAAAAAGTGGTAAAGAATTAGCAGATAACTACAACGGAACTAAACAAAACGATTTAACAGCTGTTGTATATAATTTTGTAGATATGTTATCGCATGCTAAAACAGAAATGGAAGTTATAAAAGAATTGGCTGGCGATGATAAAGCTTATCGTTCTTTAACTGTAAGCTGGTTTAAAAACTCTCCGCTTTACGACATTATTCAAAAAGCGCAAAAATTAGGACAAAAGCTTATAATTACAACAGACCACGGTACTATAAACTGTAAGCATCCTACAAAAGTTATTGGTGACAAGAACATCAGCTCAAATTTACGTTATAAAACGGGTAGAAGCCTAAGTTATGAAGATAGAGACGTGTATGCAGTTAAAAATCCAAGAGACATTTTTTTACCAACAATAGCTATTAATAGTCCTTTTATTTTCACTAAAGAAGATTTGTTTTTTGCGTACCCAAACAATTATAATCATTTTGTTAAGTATTATAAAAACACGTATCAACATGGAGGAATTTCATTAGAAGAAGTTATCATTCCTTGTGCTGTTTATAATCCAAAATAGTTTTTAACTTATTTTAAAAATTGTCTTGAAATGAAAATTAAATTTATACTGTTTTTCGCTTTTTTTACTTGTTTTTACTCCTTACAAGCTCAAGAAAACAAACTTTCTTTTGCTGCTTTAGAACTAACAAAAAATAAAGTTACTTATGACCCAAGTTACTTTTCTATACCTTATCCCAAAGGAGATATTCCTAAAGGCAAAGGAGTTTGTACTGATGTTATTATTCGTGCTTCCCGTAAATTAGGAATAGATTTACAGCAAGAAGTTCACGAAGATATGAAAGCTAACTTTTCTTTATACCCTAAAATATGGGGACTTAAAAGAACGGATACTAACATAGATCATAGAAGGGTACCTAATTTAATGACTTTTTTTAAGAGAAAAGGAACAGTTAAAAAAATCACTTTAAACCCCAATAATTATTTACCTGGAGATATTGTTTGTTGGAACTTGGAAGGAGGTTTAACTCATATTGGCATAGTTTCTTCTAAAGAATCACCAACCAATAATAAACGATATTTAATTGTTCATAATATTGGACTAGGTCAAGTTTTAGAAGATTGTCTATTCAATTTTAAAATTATTGGTCACTACAGATATAAGAACAAATAAACTATAGTAATTAATAATCTTCTTTCCTATTTTTGCTACTTATGAACAGAAATTATTCTCTAAACGAATTAACAGCAATAGCTAAAGAGATTATTGCTACTACCCAACATAAAATATTGCTTTTTTATGGAGAAATGGGAGTTGGTAAAACAACCCTAATTAAAGAAATATGCAACGTTTTGGGGGTAGAAGACATTGCCCACTCTCCTACCTTTTCATTGGTTAATGAATACAAAACTATCTCAAACAAAACAGTATATCATTTTGATTTTTATCGTATTGAAAACGAAGAAGAAGCGTATGATATGGGAATTGAAGATTATTTATACAGTAATAATTGGTGTTTAGTTGAGTGGCCTGAAAATGTTAAAAATTTACTACCTTTAGATACTGTTTCAATATCAATTAGCTTGCTAGAAAATGGGCTACGAAACATTCAATTAAAAACTAACTAAATTTAGATGGGTTCTATTTCACCTTTTACCAAAGAGCAGTTAATGCCACAAACCGAAATGCTTGAAATTAAAAAGCAAAAAGGAGATTTATTTATAGGGTTGCCAAAAGAAACTCATTTTGAAGAAAAACGAATTAGTTTATCTCCCGATGCTGTAGCTGCTTTAGTTGCCCATGGACATAGAATTGTAATTGAAACTGGTGCTGGTGAAGGAGCTAATTATAGCGATAAAGAATATTCTGACGCTGGTGCAAAAATATCATACGACGTAAAAGAAGCTTTTACTTGTAATATTGTACTAAAAGTAGAACCACCATCTTTAGAGGAAATTCAGATGTTAAATCCCCAAACAGTTTTAATTTCTGCCTTACAATTAAAAACACAAGATAAAAAGTATTTTGAAGCGCTCGCTAAAAAACGGGTAACTGCAATTGCTTTTGATTATATCAAAGATGAACATGGCGTATTTCCTATTGTAAAGTCGTTAAGTGAAATTGCTGGAATTGCCTCTATGCATATAGCTGCAGAACTTATGACAGCTTCTAACGGAGGGAATGGTTTATTACTAGGAAATATTGGGGGCGTTCCTCCTACTGATGTTGTTATTCTGGGAGCAGGAACTGTTGGAGAGTTTGCTGCTAAAGCAGCAGTAGGCTTAGGTGCACGTGTAAAAGTATTTGATAATTCAATAACAAAGCTTCGTAACTTACAATCGTGTGTACAAGCTCCTATTTATACGTCAACCATTCAACCTAAAACATTGCAAAAAGCTTTAATGCGTTGCGATGTTGCTATTGGAGCTCTTAGAGGAAAAGATCGTTCTCCTGTAGTTGTTACTGAAGAAATGATTGAACAAATGAAAGATGGAGCTGTTATTGTTGATGTTAGTATTGATAGAGGTGGCTGTTTTGAAACCTCTCAAGTTACCACACATAGTAACCCTACTTTTGCTAACCATGGAGTAATTCATTATTGTGTTCCTAACATTCCTTCTAGATACTCTAGAACAGCATCTGTATCTATTAGTAATATCTTTACACCTTATTTATTAGAAATTGCAGAAGAAGGAGGTTTTGAAAATGCAGCTCGGTTTGATAAAAGTTTACGTAACGGAATGTATTTCTACCACGGAATTTTAACCAATAAAACTGTAGCAGACTGGTTTGAACTTCCTTACAGAGATATTAATTTATTGATTTTGTAATTTGATTTTACTTACTTTTGCATTTCAATTTTAAATTATGCATTTGTTAAAACGTTTTGGGTATTATTTAATAGGAATTGCCTTAGGGAGTTTAGTGGTACTTTTTATTTGGAAAGGTAAAGATGTTTCTTTTGATTATGGAATGGATGCTCGTACTTTAAAAACCATTAGAATAAAAAAACGTTTGTTTTCTGACAGTGCTCAACAAACATTAGCTACTTCAAAAATTGATACAGCTACTATTTCTACTATTTTAAACCATGGAGATGTTGCTTTTGGAAAAAGCAAGCCTCGTTTAAAACCATGTGCTGAGTACTTTATTACTGGAAAAGACAGCTTAAGTCACATTAACTTATATATTATACGTTGTGACTCAACTGCTACAATTAATAAAATTACGATTAACTAACAGTTTTTATATTTATCATACAAACCTACTCTATTTAATATCATCGGAATTATTTTTTCGAGTCGTTTTACTTTGGTTACTTCCCTTTTTGCCTCGGAAATATAATCAGAAAATTCCCTTTGTTTACTCAAGGTAAACTCATTAAAAGTTTCTTTTAACCTATCATTTTTGTCTAATGTTAACTGTAACTCTTTAGGAATAATTAAAGGTTTCGTATTCCTTTTAGGCTTTAGTTCTTTTCCTTCCTCAGAATTTTTAATAGCTTCTAATACATATTGCTTAACCAATTCTGTATTAATTTCATTTAATTCCTTAAACCTCCATTGACGCATTGCTTGGGTTTTTCCTTCTTGAGCATTTACCAATACCTTTTCTTTATCAGTTAAAAAACTTCCCTGAAAAAACCACAAACCACAATAGTTTTTAAAGGCTGATAAGCCTACTATATTTTTCCCTCTATACACATAAACAGGAGATCCCCATTTAATAGTTTCTTCAAGAGGGAGGTCAAGAAAAACAGAACGCAAGAGGTTTAACTCTTGCGCCCAATTACTTTTATCTTGTATATATTGTGTTACTTTAATATTCATTATACTATTTGTTCCTCTAAAGATATCATCCAATTTATACCGTATTTATCTCGTAACATTCCAAACTTACCGCCCCAAAAAGCTTCCTCAAAAGGCATCATTACGAAAGCTTCACCAGTAGAAAGTCCATCAAAAATAGCAACCGCTTCATCTTCATCTTCTGTATTTATATTTACTGCAAAATTATTTCCTTTAGTAAATTCCTCTTTTTCATTAAAAAAATCAGATGCCTTAAGAGAAAAATTACCTGCTTCTACAGTACAATGCTTTGTTAATTCCATTGCTTCTTCTGGAATATTTTTACAAACCTCTTCTGGAGCGTCTTTAAACTGCATTAATACCGTCATTTCACCTCCTAATACATCTGCATAAAAAGTCATTGCTTCTTTACAGTTCCCATTAAAATGTAAATAAGTACTTGCTTGCATATCTTTTTTGAGTTTTTTAGTTAGCGATATCACTTGTAAATTTAATACGCATTAATCGCAATTCATCATCATCGTAATCACCATCAAACTCATCTAAAGCTTCTTGAATCTTATCTGTCTCAGCTTCCATAAAATAATCATGAATCTCTTCTTGCTGATCTTCATCTAACAAATCATCAACAGCATAATCAATATTTAATTTAGTTCCTGAAAAAACAATAGCTTCCATTTCTTTTATTAACTCAGACATTTCCAAACCTTTTGATTTAGCAATATCATCTAAAGGTAATTTTCTATCTGTATTCTGAATGATATAAAGTTTTAATCCAGAATTAACTCCTGTGCTCTTAACTATTAAATCATCCGGACGCATAATTTCGTTGTCTTCTACATATTTTGTAATAAGTGCAACGAAATCTTTACCATATTTTTTAGCTTTACCTTCTCCAACACCATGAACTTTTCCTAATTCATCTAATGTTACCGGGTATTTAAGTGCCATATCATCTAGAGAGGGGTCTTGAAAAACTGCAAATGGCGGAACTCCTAAACGTTTTCCCACTTTTTTTCTTAAGTCTTTCAACATAACTACTAACTTATCATCTACTCCTCCTGCTGATTTTTCGATAGTTAGAATTGTACCGTCATCTGCAGTTTTATATACATGATTTTCAGTCATCATAAAGGAAATTGGGTTACTAATAAACTCCTTACCTTCTTTAGTTAGTTTTAAAACACCATATTGTTCTATCTCTTTCTTTATTAAGTCAGCCACTAATACTTGACGAATCAAAGCCATCCAATAATGGTTATCTTTTGTTTTACCGATACCAAAAAAAGGCTGAGCAGTTGTTTTGTGAGACTTTAATAATGCATTTTCTCTACCAATTATTGTGTTTACAATTTCTTTTGGTTTATACATTTCGCTAGTATCTCTTATAACAGAAAGTAAGGTTACAACTTCATCTTTAGCTTCATTCTTTTTCTTAGGATTTCGCATATTGTCATCCATTTCTGCACCATCTCCATTTACATCATCAAACTCTTCTCCAAAATAGTGTAACAAATATTTACGCCTGTTCATTGAAGTTTCTGCATATCCAACCACTTCTTGTAAGAGTGCATGCCCTACTTCTTGCTCTGCTACAGGCTTATTTGCCATAAATTTTTCAAGCTTCTCAATATCTTTATACGAGTAGAATGTTAAACAATAACCTTCTCCTCCATCACGACCAGCCCTACCTGTTTCTTGATAATAACTCTCTAAGCTTTTAGGAATATCATGATGTATTACAAAACGAACATCTGGCTTGTCAATACCCATACCAAAAGCAATTGTAGCTACTACAACATCACAATCTTCCATTAAAAACATGTCTTGATGCCTTACACGTGTTTTAGCATCTAAACCCGCATGATAAGGAACTGCATTGATACCATTTACTTGTAAAACTTGTGCTATTTCTTCTACTTTTTTGCGACTCAAACAGTATATAATTCCAGATTTTCCTATTCGTTGTTTTATAAAACGAATAATATCTTTTTCTACATCTTTTGTTTTTGGTCTAACTTCATAGAATAAGTTTGCTCTATTAAAAGATGCTTTAAACACGTTAGCATCTGTCATTCCAAGAGTTTTAAGAATATCCTCTTGTACTTTTTCCGTTGCAGTTGCTGTTAAACCAATAATTGGCACATTATCAATTTGTTTAATAATGTTTCGTAGATTCCTGTATTCAGGTCTAAAATCGTGTCCCCATTCAGAAATACAATGCGCTTCATCAATTGCTACAAACGATATTTTTTGCCTTCTTAAAAACTCAGCATATTCTTCTTTAATCAAAGATTCAGGAGCTACATACAATAATTTTGTAATTCCTGCTTCAATATCTGATTTTACTTGGGCAATCTCCGACTTATTTAAGGAAGAATTTAATACATGGGCTATTCCATGATTTTCAGAAATCCCTCTAATGGCATCTACTTGGTTTTTCATTAAGGCAATTAATGGTGACACCACAATTGCTGTACCTTCCTTCATTAAGGCAGGTAATTGATAACATAGCGATTTACCACCACCAGTAGGCATTATAACAAATGTGTTTTTATTTTCTAAAACACTGTTAACCACATCTTCTTGTAGCCCTTTAAACTGGTTAAATCCGAAGATTTTTTTTAATGATCCATATAAATCCGTCTGCTCTTTATTCATCTTCTAATATCAAAAATTAAAAACGAGAACTAATTTACAAAAATTCCCAACAATATATAACGTAAACTTTCTTTTTATTAAAAAAGATTTTCTTCTCAAATATTCCTATTTTTACACTTTAAAAATATACTTAAAAAAATTTTAACTTGAAAGACGCAAACGCTATTCTCTCAACAGCAAAAGAAACTATCCTTTTAGAAAGTAATGCTATTGCTAATTTAGCAAAATTATTAAATAGCTCGTTTACGGACGCAGTTAATTTCATATTTAATTCTAAAGGTCGTGTTATTGTAACTGGTATTGGAAAAAGTGCCAATATTGCTACTAAAATGGTCGCTACTTTTAACTCAACAGGTACACCTGCTGTTTTTATGCACGCTGCTGATGCTATACATGGTGATTTAGGTAACGTACAGGATAACGATGTAGTTATTTGTATTTCTAAAAGTGGAAACACTCCTGAGATAAAAGTATTAGTTCCTTTAATCAAGAATTCTAACAATAAAATTATCGCTATAACAGGAAACCCTGATTCTTTCTTAGGAAAAAACGCCGATTTTTTACTAAACTCTTATGTAAGTAAAGAAGCTTGCCCTAATAACTTAGCTCCTACAACTAGTACAACGGCTCAGTTAGTTTTAGGGGATGCTTTAGCTGTTTGTTTATTAGACTTAAGAGGTTTTACTAGTAGCGATTTTGCTAAATATCACCCAGGAGGTGCTTTAGGAAAACGTTTATATTTAAGAGTTTCTGATCTTATTAAAAACAACGAATTACCTAAAGTAAAAAGTACCGATAAAGTTACTCAAGTTATTGTTGAAATTTCTGAAAAACGTTTAGGAGTGACAGCTGTTGTTGATAATAATGACAAAATCACAGGAATTATTACCGATGGAGATATTCGTAGAATGTTAAGTAAAACGACAAAAATAGACGAGCTTACCGCTACAGATATTATGAGTACTACACCAAAAACAATTGATGTAGATGCCATGGCTGTTGAAGCTTTAGATAACTTAGAAAATAACAATATCACACAGATTTTAGTTACTGATACTAATAACAATTATGTAGGTGTAGTACATTTACACGACTTAATTAAAGAAGGAATATTTTAAGATGGCAGAAAAAGAAATGTCTTTTTTAGACCATCTTGAAGAACTAAGATGGCATTTAGTGAGGAGTTTTGTAGCTATCTTTATTGTTGCAATTGTAATTTTTGCAAACATTAATTTTGTTTTTAATGAGATCCTTTTAGCTCATTTAAAACCTGATTTTACAACTTATCAATTCTTTTGTAAAGTATTTTCTTCTATCGGAATTGATAGTAGTTTTTGCGCAATTAAATTTAAACAAACACTACAAGCTTTAAACCCTACTCAACAATTAATGACTGGGATTTGGTCTTCTTTAATTTTAGGATTTGTAGTAGCCTTTCCGTATATTTTATGGGAGTTTTGGCGTTTTATAGCCCCTGGGCTGCACGAAAGTGAGCGGAAAAAATCAAAAGGTTTTATTTTCACCTCTTCTTTTCTGTTCTTTCTAGGGATTTTATTTAGCTATTACGTTATTTTACCAATGTCTGTATACTTCTTTTACAACTTTGAAATATCAGACGCTATACAAAACAATTTTAAGTTAGAGGCTTACATTAGCCTTATTACAAATACATTATTGGGTGTTGCTATATTTTTTGAACTTCCTGTCGTTATTTTCTTCCTAACTAAAATAGGATTAATTACACCAGGGTTTTTACGAAAATATCGTAAACATGCATTAGTCGTGGTATTGGTATTATCTGCTATTATTACTCCGCCAGATGTGGCTAGTCAAGTAATTGTATCAGTACCTATCATGATTTTATATGAAATGAGTATTTATGTTTCAAAATTTGTCTTAAAACAACAACAAAAGAATGTCACAAAAAGTCCAAGAGTTTAACGACTACCGTGCTAAAATGAACGAAAAAATTTTAGCATCAGATAATAAAGTAATCAAACGTATTTTTAACTTAGACACCAATGCTTTTACAGAAGGGCATTTACCTGTTAAAACTAAAGAATTACTAGGTTTGGTAGCATCTGCAGTGCTACGTTGCGATGATTGCATTGCTTATCATTTAAAAACAGCTTACGAAAACGGTGTAACCAAAGAAGAAATGATGGAAACCATGAGCATTGCTACATTGGTTGGCGGAACTATTTTAATCCCACATTTACGAAGAGCTGTAGAGTTTTGGGAAGCTTTAGAAAAAGACGCTTAAATTTATACCTATATTGATTTAAGAAGTTTTTAAGAAACAGTTTTATTACTTTTATACTTTAAACAATTCCATTTTCAACAATAATAAATGAAATTAAGAGCAGACAACATACAAAAAATATACGGTAGTAGAAAGGTAGTTAAAGGAATTTCTTTAGAGGTTGAACAAGGTGAAATTATTGGGTTATTGGGTCCTAATGGAGCTGGTAAAACAACTTCTTTCTATATGATTGTAGGTATGATTAAACCTAACGATGGTCATATTTTTTTAGATAATGAAGAAATTACTACCGATGCTATGTATAAACGTTCTCAAAAAGGAATTGGTTATTTAGCCCAAGAAGCTTCAGTTTTCAGAAAACTTTCTGTAGAAGACAACATTATGTCGGTTCTTGAATTTACTGACAGAACTAAAACTGAAAGAAAACAGCGTTTAGAGGAGTTAATCGATGAGTTTAGTTTAGGACACGTACGTAAAAACCGTGGTGATTTATTATCAGGTGGTGAACGTCGTAGAACAGAAATAGCACGTTGTTTAGCTTCTGATCCTAAATTCATTTTATTAGATGAGCCTTTTGCTGGTGTAGACCCAATTGCTGTAGAAGATATTCAAGGAATTGTAGCACAATTGAAGAATAAAAATATTGGTATTTTAATTACCGATCATGATGTACAAGCAACCCTAGCGATTACTGATAGAACTTACTTAATGTATAATGGAGGAATTTTAAAAGAAGGAACTCCTGAAGAACTTGCTGAAGATGAAACTGTTCGTAGAGTGTATCTTGGAAAGGATTTTGAGCTTAAAAAGAAAAAATTTGATAATCAAGCTGTAACACAAAACCATTTCATTATCGAAAATGCTAAAGAAGATGATCTTTTCTCTTCTTTCTCTGAAGTTTATCATAACCACAACTTAAAAGATGGTTTTAAGCTATATAGAAAAAAAGGGAATACTAATTCATTTCTTGTTATACCTGCGGATAGTATGAGTTTCATTAATTTCTGTAATTTATGTATTGATATAGAAGGTTTAAATGTAAAAGGGAATATTAAAGTGTCTGATCATAGCTATAAAAAAATAGCCAATTATAACGATTGGTGTAACTTTAAAATAGATTCAGATAGAGTTACATTAACCAATAGAAACAACGAGAACTGGGATGTGTATAAGAACGGAGAGTTTTCAAAAAATAAATTGATGGATAAAGCCTTTGTTGAAGATAAAATATCTTTAGACAATTACCATTTTATAAGTAACATTTTTGAACCTCAAAAAAATACCTAAAAATAACTTTCAAAATCAAAACAAAAAACACGTTGATAATCAACGTGTTTTTTTTGTTTCATTTAAGATGTAACCTTATTTTTTTTGAATTCTATTTTGAAGAAAGTTTTTTATCTGAATTACTCACAACAGACAATACCACATAAGAAAGAATAATCATTGGAATTGCTACTATTTTTAAAGTGATAATTAATATAATTGATAAAACTAAAAACACATACTTAATCACGTTATCTTTAAAATAAAAGTTTTTAAATTTTAAAGAAAATAACGGAATTTCAGCATTCATTAAATATGTAAATAATACTGTAATTAGTATTAAAAAGTATTGATTTTCGATTAAACCTATTAAAAACGACTCTTGATCAAACTGAGCAATCAAAGGTAGAGAGATAACAAACAAACTCATTGCTGGTGTAGGTACTCCTATAAAACTATCCGACTGTCGTTCATCAATATTAAATTTCGCTAAGCGATATCCTGCTCCTAATGTTAACAACAACCCTAAATAAGGCAAATTACTTCCTGTTACTCCATATTCATCAACTCCAAAGTATCCAACAGCATCAATATCTAAAGCATTTACTAGCATTTGCATCATTACAATTCCTGGTACTACCCCACTCGTTACCATATCCGCTAGACTATCTAACTGTTTTCCTAATTCACCTTGTACTTTTAACATACGCGCAGCAAATCCATCAAAAAAATCAAAAAGAATCCCTAACATAACTAAAACAGCTGTTGCAAAAAAATCACCTTTAATAGCAAAAACAGTAGCAATAGTACCACATAACAAATTTCCTAAAGTCAGTAAATTGGGGATATATTTTTTGATATTCATAGTATTCTTAATTTATAGCGAAAATAAGAAATCATTTAATCAGTTTTACATTTAAGTCTTTTTTTATCATATTTGTTAAAAACCGCTAGTACGAAAAACATGCCTATAATTACCAAAACATTTTCTCCCAGTTTACCTTTTAGAAATGCACATTTTAATACGGTATATCGTCCTTTGTTTATGAAAGATACAATTAATTACCAACGAAAAAGAATTACTACTTGGGATGCTGATTTTATCGATTTAGACTTTTCTTTAGTCGAATCTAAAACACTCGTCTTATTAATTCATGGATTAGAAGGTAGTTCAGAGTCAAATTATATGATTACAACATCTAATCATTTAAATAAAATAGGCTTTGACACAGTTTGTATGAATTTAAGAGGGTGTAGCGGAGAAGATAATGTACTTTTAGAGACTTATCATAGTGGAAAAACAGACGATGTTGATTTTGTCATTAAGTACTTAAAAAGTAGCTATAATTATGAAAACATTATAATCATTGGCTTTAGTTTAGGAGGAAACTTAACTTTAAAATACTTAGGAGAATATAGCGATATACCTTCAGAAGTAAAAGGAGGAATAGCTGTATCTGTTCCTGTAGATTTAACTTCTTCTCAAGCTGAATTAAACAAACTAAAAAACAAAATTTACCTAAATGAGTTTTTACGTACTATGAAGTTAAAACTGTTACAGAAAGCCGAAAAGTTTCCTGTTTTTCAGCTCGACAAAGAGCTTTTATTCAAAGCAAGTAAATTCAGACATTTAGAAAAACAATATACAGTTCCTATTTTTGGCTTTAAAAGTTCGGAAGATTATTGGCAAAAAGCAAGTGCAAAACCCTTTATTCCAGAAATAAAAGTTCCTACATTACTTATAAATGCCTTGAATGATAGTTTTTTATCACAAGAGTGTTACCCTATAAAAGAAGCAAAAGAAATGAAGAACTTCTATTTACTAACTCCTAACTATGGTGGTCATGTTGGTTTTATGTCTTCTTTTTCTAACACAGAAAACAGATGGTTAGAACAACAAATAGCTCATTTTATTCGAGAAACTATCGGAATAACATACTAAAACAATAACATTAAAAAGCTTTAGTTATGTTAATTGTATTTATGATATTTGTAAAACACCAACATATACCTTGTTAGAATTTATGATGATAAAAAAATATACTTTTTTTCTTTTAACCTTACTTAGTATAAACACTGGTTTTTCTCAAAAAGTAAACTCATTAGGGTTATCTAAGTTCTCTCAAATAAGTATTATCACTTCAGGACCAGGAGAAGAATTATACGAAAAATTTGGTCATACTGCTATTCGGGTTAAAGACCCCGTTTTACAGTTAGATTTACTTTACAATTATGGTATTTTCGATTTTGACGACCCTAACTTTTATGTAAACTTTACAAAAGGTTTTATGAAATATAAATTGGCTCGTTACCCTTTTTATTTATCATTAAAAAGTGCACAACAAGACCAGCGTTGGGTTAAAGAGCAAATTTTAAATTTAACACAACAACAAAGAAATGAGTTTTTTCAGTTTTTAGAAACAAATGTGTTGCCTGAAAATGCAAGTTATTTTTACGATCCTTATTTTGATAATTGTGCTACTAGACCCCGTGATATTATTCAGAAAATTACAGGTGATAATTTAGTTTTTAAAGATGATTTTGTCAAAGAAAATTTATCATTAAGACAATTGATGAATAAAGAAATCAATCCAAATACTTGGGGTAGTTTAGGAATTAACATTGCACTTGGTAGTAAGTTAGATAAAATTGCTACACCTTCAGAATATTTATACCTTCCTGATTATGTTTTTACCGCTTTAAATGTATCTAAAATCATTAAAAATGAAAAAGAAGAAGATTTAGTACTAAAGACAAATACATTGCTCGATTTCAATGAAAAGGAATCCAAAAGTGATGCTATTAGTCCTTTTTTAGCAATTTTATTGTTTTCTTTATTTGGGTTATTTATTACTTACAAAGACATTAAAAACTCTAAAAGAAGCAGATGGATCGATTTTGTTTTATTTTTCACCACAGGAACTTTAGGCTTGTTAATTGTGTTTTTATGGTTCTTTACCAATCACTCCACAGCTCCAAATAACTTTAACTTTTTATGGGCGTTTGCTCCAAATATAATTGTAGCCTTTTCCTTGTTAAAAAAAGAACCTCCTATTTGGGTTTACAAATACTGTCTAGTTCTATTATTTTTTTTAATAATTATACCATTTGTATGGTTAACTAAAGTACAGTTATATACCTACCCTACAATTCCCTTATTTATATTATTGGGAGTTCGCTATTGGTATTTACAGAAAACTTTGAATCGCTAGTTCATATCCTTGTAAACCAAAGCCAAAAACAACTCCTTTAGCGTTCGGAGCTATATAACTAACATGACGAAACTCCTCACGTGCATGTATATTTGAAATATGTACTTCAACCACAGGAGTTTCTATACCTTTTACAGCATCACCAATACCAACAGAAGTATGGGTGTAAGCTGCTGCATTTAAGATAACACCATCATAATCAAATCCCACTTCATGCAATTTATCTATTATTTCTCCTTCAATATTCGACTGAAAATATTCTAAAATCGCATTCTTATAATTATTCTTTAGTTCCTTAAAAAAATCGTCAAAAGAATTTGATCCGTAAATTTCAGGTTCACGTTTCCCTAATAAATTCAAATTAGGTCCATTAATTATAATTATTTTTTTCATCCTTCATATTTATAAGGTAAAAATACTCTTTTTAACTTTTAAGCATAAAAAAAGGAAGCAAATTTGCTTCCTTTTTCTTCTTATTGTAAAATTTCTTACTATAAAGAGAAAGAATAAGTTCCTCCAATTCCAATTGTAGCTGGAGTTATATTAACATAATCAGTATCTAATACAACACCTGTATAGTCTACATGTAAGTTAATTTTTTCAGTTAATTGGTAACCTACGATTGGTCTGAAGTAAAAACCACTTTCAGTGTTTCCTGAAGGTCTTACACCAATACCATAACCTAAGTCAGCTCCTACTGAAAATTTATCAGCAAAACTATAACGACCTGCTACAGCTACAGGAATAAAAGCTAAGTCAGCTCCTTCTCCTTGAAAATGTAAATAAGATACAGATGGTCCTACTTTAAAACCTTCAGCAACATTAAATAAATAATTAGCTTCAATTGCTCCAGTTACATTAGCTTCATCAGCATCTCCAACAGGTAAACCAATAGTTCCACCAACGTTTAATTCTGTTTCTTGTGCGTTAACAGCTAAACCAAAAGCCATCATAGCAACTACTAAAAATTTTTTCATAATTTTTGTTTTATAAGTTTTGTTTTGAGCCGGCAAAGATACATTTAATTAAGAATCTAGTTGCTCTTTTTTTTTAAAAAAAGTCTTACAAATGTATTTAAAACCCTAAACTACTAATAACAAACCACTTATGTTCAAAATAAAAAAAAGAGACACAAATTTGCGTCCCTTTTTTACTCTTTATTGATATTCTTCTTAGAAGTGTAATGCAAATCCAACGTTTAATTGGAATACGTTATTATCTTCCGAATCACCTAAACCTAAGTTATATCTTAAACCTGGCTCAATACTTACCATATCTCCTAAGAAAATAGCATAACCAGCTTGGAATCCTAAATATGACGCATCATAAGCATCATAAGAAGCCCCTGAGTAATCAATTTGTACTGGAATCATACTAGAAATGTAGTATTTTGCTCCAATCTTGTAAGAAAAAGCATCATCAGCACCTCTATCATTATACCCTAATCCTAATTTAATTGCTAAATCGTCCATGATGAAATAACCTGCTTCAGCTCCAATACCCCAAGTTGTAGTTGATCCGGCTGGTGTATCTCTATTAGATAATTGGAACCCTGTAGCAGCTCCATGAGCAGCTCCAAAACCAGTGTTACCTTCTACTAACCACTTCCCTTTAGCTGTTTGTCCATTAGCTTCTTGTGCATTAGCTGTAAAACTAGCAGCTACCATAGCAATTACTAATAATAATTTTTTCATAATTTTTAAATTTATAATTTTAAGTTTGTGCCGCAAAAATAATTTTATTTTTACATCTATCAATATGCTTTTTAAAAAAACAGCTATTTTTTTATAATGAACTGGAAACAAGCAATATACGATTATATCAATTTTTTAAAAATTGAAAGAGGGCTTTCAAAAAACTCTATAGATAGTTATAAAAGAGATGTAAATAAGCTTTTTTTATTTGTAGATAATCTAGAAAACTCTCCTTCTCCAATTCATACAACTACAGAAACTATTCAGCAATTCATCTATGAAACTAGCAAAAGTATTAATGCTCGTAGTCAAGCTAGATTAATTTCAGGTTTACGTAGCTTTTTTGATTTTATGGTATTTGAAGATTATCGACAAGATAATCCAACCGATTTAATTGAAAGCCCAAATATTATTAGAAAACTCCCTGATACCTTAGAAAAAGAAGAGATAGATAAATTAATTGCTGCTATCGATTTAAGTCACCCACAAGGGGAACGCAACAAAACTATTATTGAAACCATTTACAGTTGTGGTTTACGTGTGAGTGAATTGATTAATTTACAATTATCCGATTTATTCTTCGACGAAGGATATATACGTATATTAGGTAAAGGAAATAAATATCGTTTTGTTCCAATACACATTACAACAATTCATAGACTTAACTTTTATATTAATGAAATCAGGTCTCAAATTACTCCAAAAAAAGAAGATGAAGATACTGCTTTCTTAAATAGAAGAGGAAAACGTTTAACTAGACAAATGATTTTTATTATTTTAAAAGAATTAGCTCAGAAAATAGATCTAAAAAAAAGTATTGGTCCACATACATTAAGACACTCCTTTGCTACATATTTACTAAAAAATGGAGCAGATTTACGTGTTATTCAACAATTATTAGGACATGAAAGTATTACTACAACAGAAATATATGTTCATTTAGATAATAGCTATCTTAAAGAAGTTGTTGAACTACACCATCCTAGAAGTAATTTGAATTTAACAGAAGAAGAATAAACGAAACTTTTGGGTACAAAAAAAGGCAAGCTACCTACATCACACCGCTACAACCTAATACCCTTGCTGCGTTCCCGCCCTGGGGGATTCAAAGGGAGCTGGTTGTGTAGGACTTGCCGAGGCAAATTTACAACCATTTTTTCGTAAAAAACAATAAAATTTGCATAAAAATTTTGTAACATTTCTAAGTTTTTGAATACTAATAATTTGTTGTCTATATTTTTTTGCTTTTAGCAGTAAAAAATAAACATAACAGTAAAAAGAATATATTTGTATCACTAACTAAATTCACACAATGGAAAATCAAGCAAACAGTAAAAACATTATTTTAAACTATGGGTTAGTTTATGGAGGTCTTATAGTTTTGACCAATCTTATTATTTATGCTTTAGGAATGACTTTTGATACTGTAGGAGGTATAATTAATATGATTGTATTAGCTGCATGCATCATAGTACTTCCTATTTTAGCTATAAAAATATTTAAAAAAGAAAATAATAATTTATTATCATGGGGACAAGCGTTAAAAATTGGTGTAGGTTTAGTAGCAGTAGGTGCTCTAATTAGTATTATATATAGTCATATTTTCACTGGCATTATCGAGCCTGATTTTTATAATCAATTGAATGAATTCCAAACCCAACAATTTTTAGATGCTGGATTAACTGATGAACAAATAGAAAGTCAACTAGCAATGCAATCAAAGTTTCAAGGAACTATTATTGGTGATGCTTTAGGGTTGTTATTTTATGTTTTTCTTGGTTTTATAGTATCCGCAATAGCTGGTGCTATTATGAAAAAAACAGAAGAAGAACAATATTAATATAGTTTTAAATAGGTAAATGTTTTACGTATAACGAATACTTTGTAACTTTACCTTTTTTAAACACTGAACAAAATATATGGATATATCGGTAGTAATACCACTTCTTAATGAAGAGGAATCTTTACCAGAATTATATGATTGGATTGCAAAAGTTATGCAATCCAATCAGTTTTTATATGAACTTATCTTTATTGATGATGGTAGTACTGATAATTCTTGGAAAATAATACAAGAGTTATCTCAAAAGCATCAAGAAGTAAAAGGTTTACGATTTCAAAGAAATTATGGTAAATCCCAAGCCTTAGACGCTGGTTTTGGGTTAACTCAAGGAAGAGTAGTTATTACCATGGATGCGGATTTACAAGATAGCCCTGACGAAATCCCTGAACTTTATAAATTAATTACTAAAGAAAACTTCGACTTAATATCTGGATGGAAAAGGAAACGATACGATAATGTTGTAACCAAAAATATTCCCTCAAAATTGTTCAATTGGGCTGCTCGAAAAACATCAGGGTTAAAATTACACGATTTTAACTGTGGTTTAAAAGCTTATAAAAACGAAGTTGTTAAAGCAGTAAAAGTTAGTGGTGAAATGCACCGTTATATTCCTGTATTAGCTAAAAATGAAGGATTCAATAGAATTGATGAAAAAGTGGTACAACACCAAGCTCGTAAATATGGAGTAACCAAATTTGGAATGGATCGTTTTGTAAATGGTTTTTTAGACTTAATTACCATTTCATTTCTTTCAAAATTTGGAAAAAGACCAATGCACTTTTTTGGCTTATGGGGAACATTAATGTTTATTTTTGGTTTTTTCTCAGCTTTCTTTATAGGAGCTATGAAAATATACCAACTTTCTACAGGAGTAAAAGCCATATTAGTAACTAGTAATCCATGGTTTTACATTGCCTTAACCTCAATGATTTTAGGTACATTACTTTTTTTAGCTGGTTTTTTAGGTGAGCTAATTATTAAAAGTAATCCGCAGCAAAAACATTATACAATCAAAGAAAAACTGAACTTTTAAACCCGTATCTTTGTACGCTTTTTAATTTGATACATGAAAGAGATTTTAAACAAAGCCGAACAATGGTTATCTGATACATTTGATTCAGAAACACAACAAGAAATTCAGCAGCTAATTGATACTAATGCTGACGATTTAGCCGATCGTTTTTATAAAAATTTAGAATTCGGGACAGGTGGAATACGTGGTATTGTAGGAGCAGGAACCAACCGAATAAATAAATACACTTTAGGAAAAGCTACTCAAGGTTTAAGTAATTATTTACGTAAAACACACTTAAATAAAGAATTAAAAGTAGCTATTGGGTACGATTGTCGTCATGATAGTGAATGGTTAGCTAAGGTGGTAGCGAACGTACTATCTGCTAACAATATTCAAGTGTTTTTATTTGAAGATATGCGCCCTACCCCAGAATTATCATTTGCTGTAAACTATTTAGGGTGCGATGCAGGAATTGTACTAACTGCTTCTCACAACCCTCCTGAATATAACGGTTATAAAGTATATTGGAATGATGGTGGACAAATTGTTCCTCCTCAAGATCAAGAAATTATTAATGAAGTAAACTCTTTAGCTTTTGCAGATATCAATTTCAATGCTAATGAAAGTTTAATTTCCTCTATTGGAAATGAAATTGACGAAGCTTTTTGGAAAGCTTCCTTAAAAAATGGAACATTTGATATAGAAGGGCGAGAAAATTTAAAAATAGTGTTTACCCCATTACATGGGACTTCTATTAAATTAATTCCTGAAGTTTTAAAACGGGCAGGATATACTCAGGTTCATATTATTGAAGAACAAGCTACTCCTGATGGGGATTTTCCTACAGTTAAATCTCCAAACCCTGAAGAACCAGCTGCTCTTAAAATGGCTGTTGATTTAGCAAATAAAATTGACGCTGATATTGTATTAGGAACCGATCCTGATTCAGACAGAATAGGTGTTGCTGTAAGGGATTTGGATGGAAATATGACCTTGTTAAACGGAAATCAAACTATGAGTATGATGACCGATTTCTTAATCAACGACTGGAAAAAACAAGGAAAACTAAACGGAAAGCAATTTGTAGGGTCTACGATAGTTTCTACTAATTTAGTCAATGAAATTGCCGATTATTATGGAGTTGAAACTAAAGTTGGATTAACTGGTTTTAAATGGATAGCTAAAATGATAAAAGACCATCCTGAACTTAATTTTATTGGTGGTGGTGAAGAAAGTTTTGGTTATATGGTAAGTGATTTTGTTCGTGATAAAGATGCAGTTACCTCTGCCCTACTTGCCTGTGAGATAGCAGCTGATACAAAAGCTAAAAATAGTTCTTTCTATAAGGAATTATTAAATTTATACACACGTCATCATTTTTACAAAGAACACTTAATTTCTTTGGTTAAAAAAGGAATGGATGGTGCGCAACAAATCAAACAAATAATGATTGACTTACGTAACAATCCGTTAACTGTAATTGACAATTCAAAAGTTAAATACTTATATGACTATCAATCTTCAATAAGAAAAAATTTACTAACTGGTGAAGAAACTGTAATTAATATTCCTAAATCAAACGTATTGATTTATCATACCGAAGATGGAACCAAAATCGCTGCACGACCAAGTGGTACTGAACCTAAAATTAAGTTCTATTTTAGTGTAAAGTCTGTTTTAGATTCAATTGAAAATAAAAAGGAAACTGAAGCTAATTTAGATACTAAAATTCAACGTATTATAAAAGAATTGAACCTATAATGAATTATTTTAAAAAGATTATTAAATACGCTATTCCATACAAAAAGCATGGATATTTGAATGTGTTATTTAACATCTTATATGCTCTTTTTTCTACACTTTCTTTCTTGGTATTAATGCCTATGTTAGAAGTTATTTTTAAACCTAATGCTATTAAAGTAACTGAAAAACCTGTTTTTGAAAGCATTACAAAAATAATTGACTATTTTAAAGCGAATGTTTCTTATTATGTTCATGAAATTGCTGGTGACGATAAATCAAAAACACTCATGGTAGTTGTAGGTTTAGTTATCACTACATTCTTTTTTAAGAATATTTTTAACTACTTAGCTATGTACTTCATTACCTTTTTAAGAAATGGTGTTTTAAAAGATATTCGAAACGATTTATATAGAAAAACTATAGAATTACCTATTGCCTACTTTTCAGAAAAAAGAAAAGGAGATACCATGGCTAGAATAGGAACTGATGTATTAGAAATTCAGCATTCATTTTTATCGGTTTTAGAAATGTTGGTAAGAGAGCCTTTAACTATTATTTTCACGATCACCGCAATGATAGCCATTAGCTTTAAGCTTACCCTTTTTGTGTTTGTTTTTATTCCTATTTCCGGATATGTTATTTCTCTAATTGGTAAAAGCTTAAAGCGAAAGTCAGATAGTGTACAAAAAGAGCAGGGATATTTTTTATCACTTTTAGAAGAAACTTTAGGAGGATTAAAGGTGATTAAAGGCTTTACCGCTGAAAAAGAGTTTCAACAAAAATTTGAAAAATCAACCAATCGTTTTTACCATTTTTCTAATACTCTACTTAATAGAACAAATTTAGCAAGTCCTGCTAGTGAGTTTTTAGGAATTGGTGTTATTGCTGTATTGCTTTGGTATGGAGGTATCTTAGTTTTAGAAGAAGGAACCTTACAAGGAGAAGATTTTATTGCTTATATGGGTTTAGCTTATAATATTTTAACACCAGCAAAAGCTATTTCTAAAGCTAGTTACGGAGTTAAAAAAGGAAATGCTGCTGCTGAACGTATTTTAGAAGTTTTAGAAACTGAAAATCCTTTAAAAGACAAGTCAAATGCTGTTGATAAGAAATCTTTTAACTCTCAAATTACAATCGAAAGCATTTCTTTTAAATATGAAGATGATTATGTTTTAAAAGATTTCTCCTTAACCATTCCTAAGGGAAAAATGATCGCTTTGGTGGGACAATCAGGAAGTGGTAAATCAACCATTGCTAACTTATTAACTCGTTTTTATGATGTAAATAAAGGCACTATTCTACTTGATGGAATAGATATAAGAGACCTTAAAATACATTCATTAAGACAACTAGAAGGTTTAGTTACACAAGACTCTATTTTATTTAACGACACTGTAAAAAACAACATTACTTTAGGCGTTGAAGGTAAAAGTGACGAAGAAATTATTGAAGCTGCTAAAATTGCCAATGCACATGAGTTTATTAAAGATTTACCAAATGGTTATGATACCAATATTGGAGATAGTGGAAATAAATTGTCTGGAGGGCAAAAACAACGTTTAAGCATTGCCCGTGCTGTTCTTAAAAATCCACCAATTATGATTTTAGATGAAGCAACTTCTGCTTTAGATACCGAATCAGAAAAACTAGTACAAGACGCTTTAGAAAAAATGATGGAAAACAGAACCTCTGTTGTGATTGCGCATCGTTTATCTACCATTCAAAAAGCAGATATGATTGTAGTCATGAAAAAAGGCAAAATTGTAGAACAGGGAACTCACGAAGAATTGATATCTAAAAGTGGAACTTACAAAAAGTTGGTAGAAATGCAATCTTTAGGATAACAAACTAAAAAAGAGAAGCATCATGCTTCTCTTTTTTTTAAAACTCTTTTATTATTATTAGCTCACTTTTAAACCTAACTGAATTCCTTTTTCTAACATAAATTGATACGAAGCATCATGTTCATTAGGAATTTTCCCGTCTAAAATAGCTTCTTTGATAGCTTCTTTTATTTGGCCAATTTCTCTGCAAGGTTGTAAATTAAAGGTTTTCATAATTTCTTCACCTGTAATTGGTGGTTGAAAATTACGAACTCTATCACGTTCTTCTACTTCTTTAATTTTCTGGCGAACAATCTCAAAATTCTTATGATAACGTTTAAATTTCTTCGGGTTTTTAGTCGTAATATCTGCTTCACATAAGATCATCAATGATTCTACATCATCACCAGCATCAAAAATTAAACGACGCACAGCAGAATCAGTCACTTCACTTGCTAATACAATCGGACGAGAGCTTAACATCACCATTTTCTGAACAAACTTCATCTTATTATTCAATGGCATTTTTAAACGTTTAAATAATTTATATACCATTTTAGCCCCTACAAATTCATGTGAATGGAATGTCCAACCTATTTTTTTATGGTAACGTTTGGTTGGTGCTTTACCTATGTCATGTAATAATGCTGCCCAACGAAGCCAAACATCATCAGTATTTTGAGCGATATTATCAACTACTTCTAACGTATGGTAAAAATTATCTTTGTGTTTTTGCCCCTCTACCTCTTCTACTCCTTTTAAAGCTATCAATTCTGGCAGAATTCTTTCTAGTAGCCCTGTTTTTTCAAGTAGTAAAAAACCAATTGATGGAACTGGGGCCTCTAATATTTTATTCAACTCAACCACAATACGCTCACGAGTAATAATATCAATTCTCGTTGTATTTTTTGTAATTGCATTTAACGATTTCTCTTCTATTTCGAAATTTAATTGTGTTGCAAAACGAATGGCACGCATCATACGCAACGGATCGTCAGAATATGTTATATCTGGATCTAGCGGCGTTCTTATAACTTTAGCCTCTAAGTCAGCTATTCCCCCAAAAGGATCAAGTAACAATCCGAAATCATCTTCATTTAAACTCAATGCTAATGCATTTATCGTAAAGTCTCTCCTGTTTTGATCGTCTTGTAAGGTTCCTTCAGAAACTTTAGGGTTTCTACTCTCTTCTGAATAAGATTCTTTACGTGCCCCTACGAACTCAATTTCAACATCTTTAAAACGTAACATTGCTGTTCCGTAAGTTTTAAACACTTGAACTTTTGGCTTACTAGGTAATAATTCAGCTACTTTTTGAGCTAATTCTATACCACTACCTACAGCTACCACATCTACATCTTTGGCTGTTCCTCGTTTTAAAATAAAATCACGTACAAAGCCACCAATTACATAACTCTCTAGTTGTAACTCTTTAGCTGCTTGATATATATATTGAAATATTTCTGCGGAAATGGCTTCTTTAAAATATTGTTTTTGCATATACTACACTTTAATAACCTTATACTGTATTATTTCTTTTTATTTTTATAATACAAATATTTTGTACTATGATAAAAACTATTTAATAAACTATCCATCTCTTTTGTTTTAGTAGGGTATTGTTTACTAATATCATTTAAACTAGTTGTATTTAAATTAATGAGTTTTGATTTTTTATTAAACACTGTTTGATAAAAATATAAAGAGTCTTGAATAACTCCTGATGCTGGCTCTCCATCAATATTTCTATAAATAAAAGAAAAATGGTTTGTCCTCGTAGAGTCTAAAGCATTAATACCTAAAGTATAATTTATATGATTTATTTTAGCTAGTGAGATTACAGTAGGTACAACGTCTACTAAATGAGTATTCCTTGTGATTTTTTGTGCTTTTACTAATTTAGGAGCATGGATAAAAAAAGGTGTATTATGCCTTAAAATACCTAGTTTATCTTCTGTAGGTTTATAATAATTAATATCTTTCATTCCTCCTTGATGATCTCCAAAAAACACGAACATTGTGTTGTCAAAATAACCACTTTTTTGTGCTCTTTTTAAAAATCGTTTAATATTAAAATCTAAATAACGAATAGCATTTAACTGTGCTAAACTTCGGTATGCTGATTTATTTAATAATTCTTCATCTATTTCCTTTTCATGTATAGGTCGGTAGGTATCCTTTACTTCTGGTACTGTAAAAGGCATATGATTTGTAGCTGTTTGTATGTAAGCTACAAAAGGTATATTTCTATTGTGTAATTTTTGAAGTTCTTTATCAGATTCTTTAAATAAATCATAATCATCAATACCCCAAACATCTGCTCTATCAGTTTCTCCATAACTACCTTCTTCAAATATCTTTAAATCTTTTATATTAGATTGGAAAACAGCTCTAATATTAGCCCAATTAGCACTACCTCCTAAAAAATACAACTTTTCATAACCTTTAAATTGATCAAATAATACACGTTGATCAATAATCATTGGGTTTCTTGAGGCTGATTTTATATTGTCTACATCTGGTAAACCTGTTATACTAGCAAATACACTACCTGCTGTGGTAGATTTGTGTACATAATGGTTGGTAAAATTAATACTATTATCCAAAAGGCTATCTAACACAGGAGTACTATTTACAGGGTTTCCGTAATAACCCAATGCTCCATTTCCAGTTGATTCTAACATAACAAAAACGATATTAGGCTTTTTTTGATACTTAATAGAGTCTTTATAACTTATTTTTCTTGTAAAACTTAACGTATCTGAATTTATACCTAAATGTTTATTTGTTATTTTTATATATTCTTTTGTCTTTTCTAAATCAAAACCTTCAGACCTAAATTTAAAACTATCAAAAAAATATAATATTGGGTTAAGTGCAAACTGATTAATGTTTTTATCTTTTGAAAAAAAAGCTTCACTCCAACGCAATGGGTAATGTTTTAAACTACCATAACCTCCTAGACCTAACAGTAACACTGCTAAAACTCCAAAAAAAATTCGATTTTTTTTAGGTGAAGTAAAATCTATCTTTTTGAAAATTGAGTAGATTATTTTATGAAGTTTTATCACTAAAAACAGAAATATAAGAATTCCTATTCCTCCTTTAAAAATAGGGTAACTTTCCCAAAAAACTTTTGAAGAAATCCCTAAGTTTTCTAAAAAACGAAGTGCGTTTGCATTGACTCTTAAATTTAAATAACTAAAATGTCCGAAATCGAACAGATAAAATACGAGAATTATAAAATATAATATAACACTGTAATAAACACTAAAAGATTTATACTTTTTATTTTCAAAGAAATTTTTAATAAACAAATAACATAATGCCAAAGGTATATAAGAAAAAACTGCTAATCTTAAGTCAAACCTAGCACCTAAAAAAAGAGCTTTGCTAATATCATTAGTATCTACAGGTAGATTATTTATAAAAAACACATAAAAAATAATTCTAAAAATAAAAAGTAATACAAATAGCACAACAACATTTGTAAAAATGTATTTTAGATAATTAGGTATTCTAGCACTCATAAAGTAATATTAAGTTTGCAAAAATATAAACTTAATATCACAAAACACAGTATAAGGAAAGTGATTATTAAACTATTTTCTTATTGTTATAATTTTATCTTTTTCTATTTTTAAAATTGTAGAAGCTTTTGTTGAAACCTTGTCTGTATTAACCTTTACAACAAAATTAACATTTTGTTTTATTTCTTCACTTATTTCTGAAAACGATTTTGGTGTAGGCTCTCCACTTACATTTGCAGAAGTAGAAACAATAGGTTTTCCAAACTCTCTAATTAACTGAATACAAAACTCGTCCTTTGGAATACGAATAGCAATTGTATTATCAGATGCAATGGTATTGGAAGCTAATCCTTTTGAACTATTATAAATAATAGTAGTTGGTTTTTCTGATGTCTTTAAAATTTCAAAAGCTTTTTCAGGGATGTTTTCTACATGGTTTTGCAACATTTCAATAGAGTCTACCAAAATGATAAGGCTCTTCGATTCTTCCCTATTTTTTAATTTATATATCTTTTTTACAGCCTCTTCATTTGTAGCATCACAACCTAACCCCCAAACAGTATCTGTTGGGTAGAGAATTGTGCTACCTTTATTTAAAAAAAATAATATTTCTGATGTTTTATTCAACGTTATTTAAATTTCAATTCAAACCAGTTTAAAATAAAATTAAGTTTATTTTCTGGAGCTTGATCTAAACTTTGAAGACATAAAAATAATTTATTCTGATTTTTTGATCTTTTTAGTATTTTATATTTTAGCCAAAAAAAAGGTTTTTTAAAATTCTGAATATAAACTAATTGATAATCTTTTAATAATTCAAATGAGTTATTTTTAATTTCCAAATGATTAACCAAAGATTCTGTTAAGAATTGAGAAGGATGCCTAAATCGATGACTTATATTGTTTATAAATTCATTTGGATTCTCTTCGAAATATTTTTTAAAAGTAGATTTTCTCATAGGCATAGGAACATGATGTAGCTTATAATACTTTTTAAACCCTAATTTTTTTGCTATGATTTGTTGCGCCTTAAAATGTCCTGCGAAACTTTCCTTTTTAGGTTTACCTATTAACTTTAAAAAAGATTTATACACTTTTTTATGTAATATATTTTCATCAAAAGATTTCCATTCCCCTCTTAACCTAGGTACATTATTTTTGAAATAGTCTTCAGGAGATGTTTTATTAATTAAAAAAAAATCATCGCACATACATATAAAATGTTCAGATAAACCTGGAATTTTATATAGCATGCTTGCTATTGCTCTAGAATTAAATGTTGGCAAATATTCTTCATACCCTTTAAAAACATCCATATGATCAACCATTTTGACCTTCTTGTACAAACTATTTCTCTGTTCTTTATCTAACAAAAATTTAGGTACTTGATTATCTGTAAGTATAAAAATATTCCTTACAAAACTTGCATTTTTAATTACAGATTTAACAGCAAATTCAATTTCATCTACTTGATTATATCTAGATTTTATTTCTTTACTCGAAAGCTCTTTCTTTGCTTTTAAATAAGTATTCATCTTATTCCTATGCTTAGGATCACTTCCATCAACCCACATAAAAACTACATCTATTTCCATATACGTTCTTAAACCGCTACATCATACTCTCTAAGAGCATCGTTTAACGACGTTTTCTTGTTTGTACTCTCTTTTCGTTTACCAATAATTAAAGCACAAGGAACTTGATATTCACCTGCGGCAAACTTCTTCGTGTAACTTCCAGGAATTACTACCGAACGTGCTGGTACTACTCCTTTCATTTCAACTGGTTCATCACCTGTTACATCAATAATTTTAGTACTCATTGTTAATACAACGTTCGCTCCTAAAACAGCTTCCTTCTCTACTCTAACTCCTTCTACAACGATACAACGAGAACCGATAAAAGCTCCGTCTTCAATAATTACTGGTGCTGCTTGTAAAGGCTCTAAAACCCCTCCAATTCCTACTCCACCAGATAAGTGTACGTTTTCACCAATTTGTGCACAAGAACCTACAGTTGCCCAAGTATCTACCATAGTTCCTTCATCAACATACGCTCCAATATTTACATAACTAGGCATTAAAATAGTTCCTGCTGAAATATAGGCTCCGTGACGAGCTACAGCATTTGGTACTACACGAATTCCTTTTGCTTCATACCCTCGTTTTAATGGAATTTTATCGTGGTATTCAAAAATACCAGCCTCTAATGTTTCCATTTTTTGAATTGGGAAGTATAACACTACTGCTTTCTTTACCCACTCATTTACCTGCCATCCATTGTCAGTTGGCTCAGCAACACGTAAATCTCCTGCATCTAATAAATCTACTACTTTTCTAATAGCATTAATCGTAGTTTCTCCTTGTAACAACTCGCGGTTATCCCACGCTTTTTCTATAATTGATTGTAATTCTGTCATTTTTCTAAATATTTTCAGCAAAAATAAAACTGCTTTCCATAATATACCGCGAAGATACATTTTTTAAACAGATATTTCTTCCTTGTTTAATTTAGCTACCTTTACAAAAACTTATAGAATGGGCAGAATAGTAGCCATAGATTTTGGAAAAAAAAGAACAGGAATTGCGGTAACCGATGAGCTTCAAATTATAGCCTCAGGATTAACAACTGTAAACACCTCTGAACTTATCGCATTTTTAAAAGACTATACACAAAAAGAAAATGTAGAGCTCTTTTTAGTAGGCAAACCAAAACAAATGGATAATTCTGATAGCGAAAGTGAAGTACTCATAACTCCTTTTCTACAGAAGCTTGAAAAAGCTATCCCTTCTATCCCTATAAGACGTGTAGACGAGCGTTTTACCTCTAAAATAGCTTTTCAAACTATGATTGATAGCGGTTTGAAGAAAAAACAACGTCAAAACAAAGCTTTGGTAGACGAAATAAGTGCGACAATCATCTTACAATCGTATTTATACAACAAATAATTTTCTACCAAAAGCATTCTTTGTATTTTTGCGTTCCTTAAAATTAAAAAGTAAATGATTTTACCCATTGTAGCATACGGAGATCCCGTTTTACGTAAAGTAGGAAAAGAAATCGATAAAGACTATCCGCAGTTAGAAAAACTAATTGCCGATATGAAAGAAACTATGTACAATGCTAACGGACTTGGTTTAGCAGCTCCTCAAATAGGAAAAGACATTCGTTTGTTTATTATTGATGCTTCTCCTTTTGCAGAAGATGACGATTTAAGTGAAGAGGAAAAAGAAGTTTTTAAAAACTTTAATCGCGTATTTATCAATGCTAAAATCATTGAAGAAGAAGGTGAAGAATGGGCTTTTAACGAAGGATGTTTAAGTATTCCTACCGTTAATGAAGATGTTTTTCGTCAAGAAAAAGTTACTATTGAGTACCAAGACGAAAACTTTGAAAAACACACAGAAACGCTAAGCGGATTACCTGCACGTGTTTTTCAGCATGAATACGATCATATTGAAGGAGTTTTGTTTACCGACAAACTTTCTTCACTAAAGAAACGATTAATTAAAAAGAAATTAGACAATATTTCTAAAGGGAAAGTAAACGCTGGATATCGCATGCGTTTTCCTAATGCTAAGAGATAATAGTTATACACTAAAAACATTAAGACATGGAATTTAACAAAATTATATCGGTAACAGGTAAACCAGGTTTGTATGAAATTTTATCACAAACTAAAACAGGAGTTATCGTAAAATCTATTGTTGACGGTAAACGTTTTCCTATTACTGCAACTCATAACGTAAGCTTATTAGAAAATATTGCTATTTACACGTACGAAGAAGAAGTGCCTTTAGCGCAAGTATTTAAAAATATTGCCGATAAAGAAGATGGTAAAGATGCAATTTCTCACAAAGAAAGTGCTAATAAGTTAACGGAGTACTTCGGAGAAGTTTTACCTGGGTTTGATGAAGAACGTGTGTATGCTTCAAACATTAAAAAAGTAATTCAGTGGTACAACATTTTAGCAAAAGCTGAATTTGATTTTAGTACGTTAACTGAAGCTGAAGAAACAACTACAGAAGAAGCTTAAATCGTGAATACTCGTAAGCAACAGTTAGCCGCCTTTAATCGTTTGTTAGACATCATGGATGACCTTCGTGAGCAATGCCCGTGGGACAAAAAACAAACCTTAGAAAGTCTACGTCACTTAACTATTGAAGAAACCTACGAGTTAGCAGATGCTATTTTAGACAACGATTTACAAGAAATAAAAAAAGAACTAGGCGATGTGCTTTTGCACATCGTCTTTTATGCTAAAATAGGTAGCGAAAAACAAGCTTTCGATATTGCTGACGTTGCCAACGCCATCTCAGACAAACTCATCGACCGTCATCCACATATTTATGGCGATGTAGTTGTTGAAAGCGAAGAAGAAGTAAAACAAAACTGGGAAAAACTTAAACTAAAAGAAGGTAATAAATCGGTTTTAGAAGGCGTTCCTAAAAGTTTACCAGCAGTGGTAAAAGCCAATCGTATTCAAGATAAAGTTGCAGGTGTAGGTTTTGATTGGGAAGAGCCCCATCAAGTGTGGGAAAAGGTTCAAGAAGAGCTTTCTGAGTTGAACGACGAAATTAAAAACAACAATCAAGAGAAAATAGAAAAAGAATTTGGAGACGTGTTGTTCTCCATGATTAACTACGCGCGTTTTATTGGGGTAAACCCTGAAAACGCCTTAGAAAAAACCAATAAAAAATTCATCAATCGCTTTCAGTTTTTAGAAGAAGCTGCTAAAAAAGAAGGCAAACAACTTTCTGACATGACCCTCGCTGAAATGGATGTGCATTGGGAAAATTCAAAGGAATTTTTCAAATAATCGACTACCGTCATTCCGAATGAAATGAGGAATCTCACTCAATAAAGTTTCTAATACTCTTTAGAAATACAAACGGTTAATTATAAAATATAACTCCACTGAACTCTGAGTTTTCTCACACTTCGCTATCGCTTGGCTCGAAATTGTAAAGGTTAACTAATTCGTTGACAAAATCTTATATTTTGTTATGCGTATAAATACAGATGATTTAACTCTAGTT